>DATIPS010000027.1 GCA_035471805.1 Acidimicrobiia bacterium
CTGATCGATGAACACTGGGAGGTCCTGGTCGTCGACGATCTCAGCACCGGCCATGCCGACAACCTGCAAGAGGCCCGCCGGCGCGGACGGCTGAAGCTCCACACCATCGACGTCCGCGACGATGCCGTGATCGCGGCCGCCGAGCACTTCCGTCCCGACGTCGTATTTCATCTGGCAGCCCAGGTTTCTGTTCCACGTTCCGTCCACGATGCCCGGGCCGATGCGGAGGTGAACATTCTGGGGACCATCAATGTGCTCGAGGCGGCGGTGCGGTCCGGAGCCGAACGCGTGGTCCTGGCCGGTTCGGCCGCCACCTATGGGGGCAACGTGAAACTCCCGGCCAAAGAGTCGTACACGCGCCGGCCGGATTCACCGTACGGTGCCTCCAAGAACGCCGTCGAGAGCTACGCCCGCGTCTACTCGTTCCAGCACGGCCTCGACTTCGTGGTCCTCACTCCGGCAAACGTTTACGGACCGCGTCAGAACGCGGCCGGCGAGGGGGGAGTGGTCGCCGTGTTCTCTTCGACGATCGCCGCCGGTAGGCAGCCGACGATCTTCGGGGACGGCACGGCAACCCGGGATTTCGTCTACGTAGATGACGTCGCCGATGCGTTCTTGCGGGCGGCCTCGGGCGGCAAAGGCCGCAATCTCAATCTCAGCACCGGCGTCGAGACTTCGGTCCGCGACCTGTACGACCTGATTGCGAGAGCTGCAGGTTTCCGGAAGCAGCCGCGTTTCGCCGACCCTCGACCCGGCGACGTCCGGCGTTCGGTGCTCGACCCGTCCGCCGCCGAACGCCTCCTCGGCTGGAAAGCGTGGACTCCTCTCGAAGAGGGACTGACCCGGACGCTGGAGTGGTTTGAGAACGAGGCGCGGACCTCAGGTCGATCGTAGCGGGTCGCGGGTCGCGAGTAGCGAGTCGCGAGTCGCGAGTAGCGAGTCGCGAGTAGCTCGTGGGCCATCGCCTGTAATGGCCCGACGCCGACATCCGGCCGGACTCGCGACCAGCTACTCGCGACGAGCGACTCTCTCCACTATCTGAACAGATCCTCTTCTGGTGGCCTGACTAGATCAGCGCCGCGCCCGGGCGGTGCTTGCAGATCCAGTCCGCGCACGATGGAGACCGGGATCCCTTCGGCCTTTCCCATCACGAGATCGGCGGCTGCGGCGATCTCGTCGGCTATCCCCACCTCTGTGACTTCCATCACGCGGCCTTGCATGTCTTCGAGACCGCGGTAGTCGACGATCGATGCAACCCCCGAGATCCCGATGGCGAAATCGACTACGCCACGACGCCATGCGCGACCGAAGGTGTCGGTTATCACCACGCCGATCGATCTACCCGTCGTCTTCTCGAGCCTGTTGCGAATCTTGTGGGCAGAGCGGTCGGGGTCATCCGGGAGCAGCACGACGGTGCCGGGGGACGCGTTGGAGCGGTCCACTCCCGCATTCGCGCACACGAAGCCGTGGCGGGTTTCGGCGATCATCAGATCACCCCGCCTGCGCAGGACGGAGACGGCTTGCCGTTCGACGACCTGCCGGTACTCCGCTTCCGATTCGACTCCGGCGACCACCGCTCCCTCGGCTTTCGAGACGATCTTGTGGGTCACCACGACCACATCCCCGTCCTGCAGGGAGAGCCCGCCGGCAGCCATGGATTCGAGAATCACGGAGGCGAGGTCGTCGCCTTTCGTGATTTCGCCTATTCCTTCGACCGGTATCAGATGAACGGTCATATGAGCTCGACCAGCCATTCGCCGAACTCACGTGCCGAGGGAAGGTCGGGAAACCGGGTGTTGCGCACATGGACTCCCACTCCGAGAGCGGTGAGCTTTCCGCGTTCGCCCGCATCGGACTGGTCTATGACCAGATCGCTGATTAGGCCGTCGTACGCCGCAACCACCCCCTCGTTCCCTGCGGGCAGTCCGAGTGAGGCGAGAACTCGATCGGCCGGCCCTTTCAACGCCCGCCCACCGAAGAGCGGACTCACCGCCATCACCCGGTGGGCGGCGGCCACGAGATCTGAGATCCCCGGAACCGCCAGAATCGGCCAGATCGACAGAGGCGGATTGGACGGCCCGACGATCACTGCGTCGGCGCCGGCGATAGCTTCGGAGACGCCGGGTGCCGGAGCTGCGGAAGCCGCTCCGGTGAATCGCACGTCCCGTACCTCGTCCCCGTGACCCCTGAGGACGAAGTAGTCCTGGAAGGACAACCAGTGGCCTTCCTCGGTCAGGACCTCCGTGTGGAGCGGTTCGTCGGTGGCGGGGAGGATCCTGGCCGGGAGATCCAGGACGGCGGAGATCTCCCCGGTCACCCGACTCAGGGATGCCCCGTCTCGAAGACGAATCGTTCGATACAGGTTTGTGGCCAGGTCGCCGTCACCGATACGAAACCTGGTGTCCACCCCGAAGTCTTCCAGGTGGTTCATGACGATGTGGGAGTCGTCGGTGAGGCCCCAACCCTGCGGGCCCTCGATCCCCGCAAGGGTGTACGTGACGGTGTCGATGTCGGGTGAGACACGCAGGCCGTAGAGTTCGTCGTCGTCGCCGACGTTCACGACGACGGTGAGCTCCACGCCGTCCAGGGCGGCGAGACCCCTGGCGAGGCGTGCTCCGCCGACTCCGCCGGATAGCATTACCAGTCTCATTCCGCTCCTCTCGAGCCGTCCGACATTGCGGCCGGCGCCCGTCCGTTCCAGAATGGCCTTGATGTCCGTTCCTACGCGTCCAATCGTCCAGGACGCATCTACCGTACAAGCGAATATTGTCGCGGCGATCTCTGCCACCGGCGGAGATCATCTTGCCGCCGTCCTCGACGCGATCTCCCGGCAAGTCTACGAACCGCAGAGTGTCGTTGTGGTGGGTGGCGGGGAAGAGGCGCGTTCGGGTGCAGCCGAGCGCGGTGTCCGCTGGGAAGCGACGCCCCGGTCCTTTCTGGATGGGCTCGATCGGGCCGTAACGCACGTCTGGTTGTTGCACGATGATGCGCGCCCGCGGCCGGATGCGCTCAAAGCGCTGGCTACAGAGTCGATAAGGGTCGATGCCTCGGTGGCCGGTTCCAAGCTCCTCAACGCCGATCATCCGGAAGTGCTGGAATCGGTCGGGGGAGCGACCGACGTCTTCTGCATGCCGTATACGGGCCTCGATGAGGGCGAGGTCGATCAGGAACAGTACGACGTGGTCCGCGATGTGGCATTCATACCCGGTGCCTCGCTTCTCGTCAGGCGTGATCTCCTCCGTGGCCTGGGTGGACAGGACGCCTCGCTGCCTCCGCTCGAGGCCGGCATCGATTTCTCTCAGCGGGCCAGAGCAGCCGGCGGACGGGTCGTCGTTGTGCCGTCTTCCGAGGTTCTGCACGAGCCGACCTGCGGCGAGAGCGTCCCTCGATGGAGGAGTCGGGCCGGTCGAATTCGATCCGCTCTCAAGGTCTATTCGGTTCTGACACTGATCTGGCTGATCCCGGTGGGTGCCTTTATCGAACTCCTCGACGGCGTCGTCCGTCTCGCCATCGGACCGCGCACATCGATCGTCGACGTCTTTCGTTCGTGGGCGTGGAATCTCTCGAAGCTGGGATCGACAGTTGCCGCCAGGCGGGAGATGAGGCGATCACGCCAGGTCGGAGATGCCGAGCTGTTCCGGTATCAGGTTCGGGGTTCGTCCTTCCTGCGGCGTCTTGGTGACGATCTCACCGAGACCGTACGCGGACAAACCGTGACAGACGGTTCTTCGGCTATTGCGGACCTGGTGCAGCGCGGCAGGCAGGTATGGCAGCAGCCGGGGGTGGTCATCGGTCTGATCGGGTTCGTGCTCGTCGCCGCGGCGAGCAGGAGCATCATCATCGGCCGGCTGCCCGCGACCGGTTATGCCCTGCATTTGCCCGATGGTGTCTTGGAGACGCTGAAGGCGTACGCGGGGGGATGGAATCCCGCCGACCTGGGGAATCCACGGCCTCTGCATCCTTCCGTCGGCGGATCGGCGCTGGTTCAACTCGTTTTGCTCGGGCGAGCCGGTCTGGCCGAGATGGCTCTCACGGTCGGCGGAGCCGCCCTCGCCTTCGTGGGCACCTCCCGGTTGATGCGCTTGCTGGGAGTCGGGACTGGGGGGCGTTTCGTCGCGGCACTGGTTGCCATCGGCGGGCCGGCGACGCTGGCCATGACGGAGGCGGGCTTGTGGCCCGGGATACCCGCCCTGGCGGCACTCCCATTTGCGATCGGCACCTTTCTGCTTCCCTGGCCCGAGACCCGGCTCAGGCGAGTGCGGCGGTTTGCCGGAGACGTTGTGCCGGTGGCGGTGGTGGCCGTTTTCGCTCCGCTGGCGGTGATCGTGCCGCTTCTCGCCACGGTGCTTTGGATGATCGTCGGCTTCGGCCGCCGTTGGAGTTCGCTGGCCCGGGCCGGTTTGGCCACCGTTGTAGCTCTGCCCGTGCTGGCACCCTGGATCATCTTCATCGATTTCGAGTACCTGTTGGAGACGGGTCGGCCGTTTTTCTGGGAGCCGCCGATCTGGACTGCCGTCGCCTTCGCTGTGGCTGCTGTTGTGTCTGTTCTCGCCGGATCATCCAAGACCGCCGCCATCGCCTCCTGGGGTGCCCTGCTGGCCGGTGTCGGAGCGGCGGCCGCCCGCACCTCCGAGTTGGGAGGAGGCGTAGAACCCGCGCTGGCCGGCCTGGCGACGGCGGCCGTAGGATTGGCGATCGTGGCCGGATCCGCAGTCGACTCGCTCCACCAACTCGACTCCCATCGGGCCTGGAGGAGACTCGGTGCCGTGCCTGCGCTGTTAGGCGGCATCGCCCTGACCGGGACTTCCCTTTTCGTCATGGCCGACGGCGCGCTGGGATTCGGGCCTGATCGGCTCGCACAATCATTTGAGTTCACATCGGCCCGACAGGCGGAGCACGGTCCCGATCGTGTTCTGTTCATCGGCGGCGGATTGCCGGGCGACGCGCGGACGGCGGGGGATGTCTCCTACCGGCTGTTTCAGGCTCCGGAACCGACCATGCTCGAAGCGAGGGTTCATCCGGTCTTGGAGGGCGACGTCGCCTTGAGAGAAGTGCTGATCGGGATGAGTGACGAGGAATCACTCCGACCGGGTGAGCTGCTGGCACCATTTGGGATCCGCTGGATCGTCTTCAGCGAACCGTCACCGCTCGAGCAGGCTTTCGCCTCGAAGCTGGACGTCAAGCCGCTTCCTCTCACGGGATTCGAGGCCGTGTATGAGAACATCGTGCCGAGCCCCGTCGCGGCTGAGATCGAGGGAGATCCGTGGGTGAGAACCGGAAACGCTTATACCGGACCTCCGTCCGCAGGCCGGGTCCGAATCGCCTCCAACGCCGACGCGGGATGGCAACCCGACCCGGCCGCCTCCGATTGGGCGGTCACCGTGGCCGCCTCCGAAGGTAGCGCCGCATTCTCCCCAGACTCTGAGAAGGCACTGTACGCATGGTTCGCCGGAGGTCTGCTGGTCTTGCTCTCCGCGGTGGCCGTGCTCGGCAGGAAGACGGGAAGATGAAGCGACTGCTCATGCTCTTGCTGGCCGGTGGATTGTTCACGATCGTGTTCTTCATGCCGAAACCGGTAGTTGACGAGACTCCGACCGTCGCGACGACGATCCCGGATGTCGAACCATCGATTCAGGCCTTTGCCCTGTGCCCTTGGGCATCGACCGAAGGGGCTCTCGAAGGCCAGCTGGGAATCATGGCTCCCGACGATGCGGCCGCGACCCTCACGTTCCCGTCTTCGGGAGAGGTGCGCGATACACGCCGGCTCGACCTCGAAGGTCTGGCCGGAGTCACCTTCGATCTCGGATCGATGCCGTTCGAGGGTCAGATGCCTCTCATCGTTGAGTTCACCGCCGACGCTTCGGTAGGGGTGCTCGCCTACGACGACGTCTCATTGTTGGGAGCCGGATGCCCTTCGTCGGTGCCGAAGATCTGGCTGCTCCCCGGAGGCTCGACCCGGCCGGGTGAAATACTGGAACTGCAGCTCTTCAACCCGTTCCCTGAGGACGCACGGGTCACCGTGGTGATGACGAACGAGAACGACTTCGAGCCGGAGCCGTCTCTCGAAGCCGTCACCGTGAATGCCCTCAGCTGGCGAACGATCGACATCTCCGCCCTGCTTCCCTTGCGCGAGTCACTGTCGGCGACGGTCGAGGTCGAGAAGGGCGTCGTGATCCCCGCCTTCCTCCAGACCGGCCCCGAGGACTCAGCCCTGTGGGCCGGCGTAGAACGGTCGGAAGGGTGGGAGTTCCCGCTCGTGACGACGGGCGGGCTGGAAGCAACTCTCGTGCTGTCAAACCCGAACTCTCTGGACGTTGGTTTTGCTGTTGATCGATTCGGCACACGGAGCTCGGAAACCGATCTCATCGAAGGCGTGATCGAAGCCGGGAAACATGTTCGGATCCGGCTATCCGAGCTGCTCACCGAACCATCCGGACTCCAGGTACGGGCCGAAGGCCTGATCGGGGCCGTCATGGTGGGCGAGAGCGAACAGGCTCGTGCCGTCACAGCAGGGGCCCCCACCCTGTCGGCCTCATGGCTCATACCCGGACTCGGGGCGCTCGCAGACGCCGAGCATGAACTCTGGATCCTCAACACGTCGGCGGAACAGGTGACGGTGACCTACGCTGCTCTGAATCCCAACGGAACAGACCGTTCCGGGAAGGTGGCGGTGGCGGCGGGGTCGGTCCGCCGGGTCAACCTGGGAATCACAGACGTCGCCGGCATCTTCGTGCAGGCAACCGATCCGATCTCGGTGGGCGCAAGCATGCGACGTGGGAACGCGGTCGCCTACCTGTCGCCGGTCCCTCTCCCGGAGGGATAAGAGGACGCGGTTCGCGATTCGGGCAGCCGTTTATTGGTCGTCAATCCACGGTGCGCTCGGTCGGCTACCGGCTGCCCGCCACCGGCCGTTTGCCCCGTATTCGTGATCATCGAATCCGGTGATGATGGTATGGGTGGATGCTTCGAAGCCGCAGGCCGTAGGCCAGAACCGAGCAACTCGCGACCGGCGACGGTCAACTCCAAATGACAAAATCGTCTTACGCGCGATCGGGCGCGTAAGACGAAATCCTTGGTGTCCGTGGGCTCAGCGCCTAACTTGACCCCCATGATTGGATCGTGTGCTCGATGTGGAACCGCCGCAGCTTCGATAATGTCCTACAACTACGGCGAACGTGCCATATGGCTGGACGACATCCGCGAGGGTGTGCCGCCCGGTGCCGGCTATCTCATGTGCGGTCAGCACTCAGATCGGATGACTCCGCCGCTCGGTTGGACGCTGACCGACCGTCGCACTGCCGCTCGGCTGTTTGCTCCGCTAGAGGTCGCCTGACGAGTTGTGGCTCTCGACCGAGACTTCATCGACGCGGTCCGGGATCTAGACCAGCATGAGCTTCGCCGCCTGCTGATCCTGGCGACCGCCCATCTGGAGCGTAAGGGGGCATTGCCGCCGGGTGCGAGGCAAGATGTGAAACTCCGCCAGCAGCATGTTCGCTGTGGCAAGCCGAACTGCGGTCGCTGCCCGCACGGTCCCTACTGGTACGCCTACTGGCGTGAAGACGGCCGCCGCAAGAGCAGGTATGTCGGCAAGTTGCTCGAGGAAGAGTGAGATTCGCCCGACGGGCGACTATCGTTGTCGCCGGTCAGGCTCAAGGAAGGGACACACCAGCATGCGTTGCCCGAGCTGCGGTGTCGAAGAAGTGATCGAGATCCACCAGAAGCTTCCGGATGGAACGGAGGTCGACTTCTTCTCGTGCCACAAATGTGATGAGAAGTGGTGGGATCGCGCCGGCAAGTCGATCGAACTGCGCGACGTTCTCGAGCTGGTTCGCAAACCGCGTTCCTGACCGGACCCGGTAGCCTCCCGGCATGACTTCATCGGGTCGCTCACCCTCAACCGTTTCTGATCCCACACCCACCTGGGTTCCCCTGGTCGGGATCGGCATCGTCAGTCTGGTGATTCTGGGAGTCATGCGCCCCGATCTGATCTTCTCCGCCAACACACCGGCGGGTGGCGACATGGGCGCGCATGTGCTGGGCCCGGCATTCCTCCGCGACGAACTGCTTCCGTCCGGGCGCATACTCGGATGGAGCAACAGCTGGTTCGCCGGGTTCCCGATCTTCTACTTCTACTTCCCGCTTCCGTCGCTGGTGATCGTGTTCCTCGACCTCGCCCTGCCTTACGGAGTGGCTTTCAAGCTGGTGACTGTGGCCGGTTTGCTGGCAACGCCTCCCGCCGCTTACTTCCTGGCGCGGTCGATGGGTATCAGCCGGGCGATCTCCACGGTCGCCGGGGCGGCCGGGGGGAGCTTCGTGTTCATCGAGAGCTTCACGATCTACGGGGCGAACATCGCCTCGACCCTGGCAGGGGAGTTCTCGTTCTCGTGGTCGTTTGCCTTTTCGCTCGTCTACCTGGGGCTCTTGATCCGCGGGTTGCGGGACTCCCCGTCGCTTCTCCCCGTCGCTGCTCTCGTGCTGGGCCTCACAGCTCTCACCCACGTCATCTCGACGATCGTGATCGTGGTGGCGACTCTGCCGATGCTGGCTTGGCGACGGGCTGCAGGGCGGATCGTCTTCACCTGGATTGCCGGTTTCGCGGTTGCCGGTTTCTGGGCGCTTCCGCTCTTGACCAGATTCGGGATGACCGCCGACATGGCATGGTCTCCTCTCAAGGATTGGGACGAGCTGTTTCCGGTCGAGATTTGGCCGATCATTCCGCTGGCGGTGGCCGGGATGGTGTGGGCGGTCCGGCGGACGGCCAGAGCCGTGCCCGTCGTCGGCCTGACCCTGATCCCGTTCATCTATTTCTGGCTTCCGGTTGCGTTCGCCGACGAGCCGTGGAAGCTCTGGAACGGAAGGCTGCTTCCCTACTGGTTCTTCGGGCTCTCGCTCTTCGCCGGAGTCGCGGTCGGCTCGCTGCTGACGGCCGCGGCCAGGCGGATGCCCCGGAACATCTCGCTCTGGCAGCCGATCGCCGGTGTGGTCGTTATCGCCCTGCTCGTCGCAGCGGGAGCCGGCCTCGGTAGACCGGGGGACGGTAACGTTGCTCTCATCGTGGCGGGAGCTGCCGCACTGGCGGCATTAGCCGCAATGGCGTTTGCCGTCGAGGCGAGGACCGCCGTAGTCCTCGTGCTGGCCGGTTCTGTCGGTTTCGTTGCTGCCGGCGGTCTCGGAATCGCCTTCCTGTCCGGGTGGGCGACCTGGAACTATTCCGGCTACGAGGGGAAGGGTCCCTGGCCCGAATACCAGGCGCTGATGGAGACGATCGACGAACTGCCGGATGGGCGGATTCAATGGGAGGTCGATTCCGACTACCTGGACCAGTACGGCACCTCGATGTCCTTGATGTTGTTCCCGTACTGGTCCGAAGGGCATCCTTCGATGGAAGGCCTGTTCTTCGAGTCGTCCTTGACGACCCCCTTCCACTTCCTCAACGCAGCCGAAATGAGCCGCAAGCCCTCGAACCCGATACCCGGGCTGAAGTACCACACCTTCGACTTCGCCCGTGGTGTCGAGCACCTGGAGACGTTCGGAGTCCGCTACTACGTCGCGTTCAGCGAGGAGGCGCTTGCCGCCGCGGCCGAGCAGCCCGACGTCTTCGAAGAGGTCGCATCGAGCGGTCCGTTCCGCGTCTTCGAGCTGCCCCGCTACGAACTCGTTGACGTCGCGACCCATCAACCTGCCGTTTACGAGGACGGCCGGGGGGCCAGTTTGTTCTCGCTCGTGTTGGGTGTGCCCCAGTCGATTCTCACAGGCGAGGAACGCGCTGCTCCTTTCAGTGATCTCGCTTTCGAATGGTACGAAGAGATCGACTTGCTTGACCGATGGGTTGCCGCTGATGGTCCACCGGATTGGCCCCGGATAGAAAGCCTCGATGAGCTTCCCCTCGTGCCGCTGGGTGAGCACGATCCGGTTCGCGACACCGAGATCACCAACCACAGCCTCTCCTTCACGACATCGGCCGTCGGCGTGCCCCATCTCGTCAAGGTTTCGTACTTCCCGAACTGGAAGGCGGAGGGTGCCGACGGGCCCTACCGGGCGACGCCCTCGCTGATGGTGGTCGTACCGACGGATGAGCACGTCGAGCTGCGTTTCGAACGCACCTGGGCAGAGTGGTTCGGGATTGTCCTCACCGTCGTCGGCCTTGCGATCACGCTTCCGTTTGTGTGGCAACAGATCAGGCGAACGTGAAGAACTACCTCAAGACCTTCATGAACCGAGAGTCGCTCAGGCAGTTCCTCCGGCTCGGAATGGTTGGCGGCATGAATACGGTCGTCGACTTCGGCATCTTCAACGTCCTGTTGCTCCTCCTGCCGGATGAGCGATGGGAGCCATCGGTCGCGGTGACGATCTCATACATCGCCGCCACGGCATTCTCGTATGTGCTGAACCGGCGCTGGACCTTCGAACTCGACGGCACCTGGGGCTCTTCCCGGGAGACCGGGGCCTTCTACGTCGTCAACACGATCGCCCTGGCTGCGACGCTTGCGATCGTCGAGGGGGCACAGGTGCTGTGGGGGCCGTTGACCGTGCTGCAGCTCAACATCGCCAAGTTCGCAGCGGTGATCCTCATCCTCTTCCCGAAATACGCCGGCTACCGGGATCTGGTGTTCCGGCGTTCGATCGAGAAGGATCTACGCAACTGAAGCAGGCCCTTCAAGGTTCGCGGTACCCGCTTCAGGAAGGATGAGCGTGCTTCCCGCAGTTCCTCGACGACGACGGGGACTTCGGCAATCGGGTACCCGGCCATTTCTGCCCGCAGCACCAGTTCGGTGTCGAAGAGGTCCTGAGTCCGGGTCGTGGTAGGTACGAGCTCACGGATGACCTCACCTCGGAAGCCTTTGATTCCATGAGTATCCGATACCCGCGAACCGAAGAGCGTCCTCAGCAGAGTGTTGAAGGTGAGCGTCCCGACCCGGCGAAACGCCGATCGGCGATCCTCTGATCCGGGTGCTCGTTTGGAGGCGATGACCACGTCGGCCGTCTCCTCGTCGAGCAGATTGCGGATGAAAGGAACCGAGAAGTAGTCGATATCGAAGTTCACGACCCAGTCAGCATCCGAGACTTCCAGAAACCCGGAGCGCATCGCCGCCCCGTAGTCGGCCCGGTCGAGAGCAAGCACAGAGACCGAGGGAGCGTCGAGGCCCCGAGCGATCATCAGAGTGTCGTCCGTCGATCCGTTCTCCACGAGACACACTCTCACGTCGGCCTCGAGCGTTGCGAGTTCCGGGCTCAGGCGGTTCCACGCGTCGACGAGGAAGCCCGCCTCGTTGTGGATTGGAATGACTATCGCGATGCTGGTCATGGGCGAAGGAAGTGTAGGGCAGAAACTGCAGGCGCATTCACGCCTTACAATCCGGGCTGAGCAGGAGATGTATTCATGAGCGATTTCGGCAGGATCTTCAAGGCCTACGACATTCGGGGACGGACGGATATCGGAGAGCTCGACGCCGGGGGAGCGCGCGGTATCGGCGCAGCCTTCGCCGCCTTCGTCGGGGCCGATCGGATCGCGGTCGGGCGTGACTGCCGCGCATCGTCACCGTCCATTGCCGGCGCCTTCATCGAAGGCATCACCGGGCAGGGCGTCGACGTCCTAGACCTCGGCGAGGTTGCCACCGACACCGTCTACTACGTTGCCGGCGCCGAGAACGTTCCGGGAGCCATGATCACTGCTTCGCACAATCCTCCCGAATACAACGGCATAAAACTGTGCCGCGCAGGCGCCGCACCGATCGGGCACGACACCGGTCTGCAGGAGATCCGGGCCATGGCGGAGCAAGGCGTCTCTGCCGCCGCCGCAACGGGGTCCGTGGAGGCTTTCGACGCAAACTCGGGATACGTCGAGCACCTGTTCTCGATCGTGAATGGGCCTGCCATCAGTAACTTGCTGGTGGCGGTCGATGGCGGCAACGGCATGGCCGGGGTCGTCTTGCCGGAGGTCTTCTCCCGCATCGGGGCGCAGTTGATCCCGCTCTATCTCGAACCTGACGGTACCTTTCCCAACCATCCGGCGGATCCGCTCAACCCGGACAACCTCGTCGATCTGATCGCGCTCATGGGCGAAGAGGGAGCGGACCTCGGCGTGGCTTTCGACGGCGACGCCGACAGGGCGTTCTTCATCGACGATCAACTAATACCTCTGTCCGGCAGCACCACGACGGCGTTGATCGCCAGATGGTTCCTCGGTCGTGAGCCGGGAGCGGCGATCGTTCACAACCTGATCACCAGCCGCGCCGTGCCGGAGATAGTCTCCGCGGCAGGCGGCAGGCCGATCCGCACGAGGGTCGGTCACTCATACATCAAACAGGTGATGGCCGAAACCGGTGCCGTGTTCGGCGGGGAGCACAGCGGCCACTACTACTTCCGGGACAACTACCGGGCCGATTCGGGAATGCTCGCCATGCTCGTTCTCTTGCAGGTTGTCTCCGAGTCGGGCCGGCCCCTCTCGCAGTTGCGCCTCGAGGTCGAGCCGTACTCCGCCTCCGGTGAGATCAACCTCGCCGTCGACGATCAACCTGTTGCGATGGCAGCCGTCGAGAACCATTTCGCGGCAGCCGAACTCGACACGACGGACGGACTGACCGTTTCCTGGCCGGACCGGTGGTTCAACCTGCGTCCCTCGAACACCGAGCCGGTCCTGCGGCTGAACGTGGAGGGTCCCGATGACGTGGCGGTCGACGAGCTGGTCGGTCGGGTTCGCGCCGTTATCGGCGGAGCCGGCGGCGGGCCCGGACTGATCGCGCCGGAACTCAAAGCGATCCTCGTGTGTCCGAAGTGCCACGGCGATCTGCGCGAGGACATCGAGAACTCGAAACTGGAGTGCACGCAATGCGGGCTCAGGTACCCGGTCGCCGACGGGATACCGGTCATGCTCATCGATGAGGCAGAATCTCCGAGTTGAAATCGGCCATCACCGACACAGCCGGTCTCAAATCGGGCCGCACAAGCGTCGCAGAAACCAGAGGCTTTCAATAGTGAGGAAAGAGAACATGGACTATGACATCGCAGACCCCTCCCTGGCTGAGGCCGGAGCCAGGCGTATCGCCTGGGCGGGGCGCAGAATGCCGGTGCTCGAGACCATCCGGGAACGTTTTCGCTCCGAGCGTCCGCTGGAGGGCCGGACGGTTGCCGCCTGCCTTCACGTGACGGCGGAAACGGCCAACCTGATGCTGGCGCTCCGCGACGGCGGTGCCCGTGTACTGCTCTGCGCGAGCAACCCACTCTCCACCCAGGACGATGTGGCGGCCGCGCTGGTGGAGGACAACATTCCCGTATTCGCCGTGCGCGGGGAGGACTCGGACCGCTACTACCGGCACATACACGCGGTCCTGGACGCCGAACCCGATGTGACGATGGACGACGGCGCCGACCTCGCAACCATCTTGCACACCGAGCGCACCGAACTGAACCCGGTGGGATCGACCGAGGAGACCACCACGGGTGTGATCCGGCTGCGGGCGATGGCGGAGGACGGGACTCTCAGATTGCCGGTTGTGGCGGTCAACGACTCGGCGACGAAGCACCTGTTCGACAACCGCTACGGCACCGGGCAGTCGGCGATCGACGGAATCCTCCGGGCCAGCAATGTGCTCATCGCAGGGTCGACGGTCGTGGTCGTCGGGTACGGCGACTGCGGTCGCGGTGTCGCCGACCGGGCCGATGGGTTCGGCGCGAAGGTTGTCGTCGTGGAGGTCGACCCGATCCGGGCCCTCGAGGCTGCGATGGACGGGTACCGGGTTCTCAACGCAGACGACGCGGCGGAGATCGGTGATGTGTTCGTTACGGTAACCGGGAACATGCACGTGCTGCGCGGTCGCCATTTCGAGCGGATGAAGGACGGCGCGATCCTTTCCAACGCCGGGCACTTCGACATCGAACTCGATCTCGAGGGCCTGATCGGGATGGCGGTGTCGAGGAGGCCTCTCAGGGAGAACCTCGAAGAGTTCGAACTCGCAGACGGGCGGCGGCTCTGCGTTGCCGCGGAGGGCCGTCTGGTGAATCTGGGAGCAGCCGAAGGCCACCCGGCAGACGTCATGGACATGTCGTTCGCCAATCAGGCGATGGCTGCCGAATGGCTGATTGCGAACGCCGGTTCTCTCGAACCGGGAATCTATACCCTGCCAGAGGAACTCGACGGCCGGGTCGCCGCCATCAAACTGGCAACTATGGGATGCGGGCTCGAAGTGCTGACCGACGAACAGAAGCGATACCTGGCCTCCTGGCAAGTCGGCACATGATCATTCAGCCGTAGGCGATCGCCCTACGGCCCGCGGCGGTTTGCCTGCCGCTCGTCATCTTCGCAGCCGTGAGCCGTGCCTTCTGTCCCAAGCGTCCTGTACGTTGCGCGCATGATCTGCCTGGGATGCCGGAGTTGGAGCAAAGACGCCGTGTGCGAGAGTTGCACCCGCCGCTCGGCCCGAGGCGGCACGCAGCGTCTTCCCTGTGGCCTGCTGGTTCGTTCGGCTTTCGTTCACGACGGTGCACCACGCGACCTCGTTCACAGGCTCAAGTTCGAGGGCCTGATTCCCGCGGCGCGCTGGCTCGCCCAGCACATGGCGCCGCTGCTCGACGGTCTTCCGGGTGTGCTGGTCCCGGTGCCGAGGACGCCGGTTCGGCGGCTCCGCTTCGGAGTCGACGCAGCCCTCGCCCTTGCAGAGGCGTTGGGCAGTGCAACCGGCCGGCCGGTCCGGAAGTGGTTGCGTGCGCCGGTTTGGGCACCCGGCCACACGGCCAGGAAGTCCACTCGCAGACGGTCGCCGTTCTTCTTCAGCAGGGCGGCAATCGGGCCGATACTTCTGATTGACGACGTGATCACCACGGGGTCGACTCTGCAGGCGGCAGCGACGCAGTTGAACGGACTGGCCGTGGGTGCGGCAACCGCCACCCGCACCGTAAAAGTGACTAGTCTCTTGGGTGAGGAGATTTCCGGGCCGTTGTATCAGTCGGAACTCCCAGATCGGAGGTAGAGCGTGGAAGTTCGAGTCCGCGGTAGAAATACCACTGTGGACGAGCGACTTCGTGAGATGGCCGAGAGCAAGGTCGCTCACGCGGGTCGCTTTTTCGATGGTCTACTCGACGCCGACGTCGAGTTCACCGAAGCGCAGAACCCGCGGGTCGCCGAAGGGCGGTTCAAGGCGGAAATCACCAGCAGGGCGGCCGGCCAGATAATGCGGGTCGAATCCTCCGCGGAGACCGCTGAGGCTGCTCTCGACCTGGCCATCGACAAGATGGAGAAGCGACTGAGGCGCCTGAAAGAGAGGCTCATCGAGCGGTCCCGCAAGGGGCGCAGAGATGTCGAGGCCGGATTCGCGGCGTTGGACGACTCCGATGAGGGCGGCCCCGAGATCGTTCGCGTCAAGCAGTTCGTCATGAAACCCATGACGCCGGAGGAGGCAGCACTCCAGATGGACTTGCTCGGCCACAGTTTCTTCTTCTTCCAGAACGCCGAGAGCGACATGCCCAGCGTGCTCTATCGTCGGCGCGACGGTGCACTTGGATTGATCGAGCCGGCATGACACGTGTGATCATCGTCGACGACGCCCCTCTCTTCTCCGCCGGAATGTCGGCAGCCCTGGAGAACGCCGGCTTCAAGGTGGTGGGATCCGCCGAGAACGCCCTGGCCGGCGTGGAGGTTGCCAGAGAACACCAGCCGGATCTCGTGATACTCGACGTTCTGATGCCCGGGATCTCCGGTCTCGAGGTGGTCGACAAGCTCAAAGAGGCGGCACCGGCGACGAAAGTGGTTCTGCTGACTGCGAGCGAATCGGAGGAAGATCTCCTCAAGGCGATCAAGGCGGGCAGTGTCGGGTACATCACGAAGACGACCCCGCTTCCCCAGTTGGTCACGGCCATGCAGGATGTCGCAGCCGGCGGCGCCGTGGTGTCTCCGGCGATGGGTATGAAGCTCTTCGAGACGGTTGCCCAAATGCTTCGCCACCGAGATGTGATCGTCGGTCGGAAGCCGGCGCTCACGGGTCGCGAGATCGAAGTACTTCAGGCAGTGGCGCGGGGCCGGACGAGTCGGGAGATCGGAGAGATGCTCTTCATCTCTGAGAACACGGTCAAGAACCACGTGAGGAACATTCTCGACAAACTGGGACTGCACTCCCGCGGTGAGGCCGTGATGTATGCGCTGCGTGAAGACCTGATTCGTATCGACTGATGCCGAAGGAGCGTCCCCCGCAGGTCGTCGCCGTGGAGGCACTGGGCACGGCCTGGACCGTTCACAGCCTCTACCCGGACCCTGAAGCGCAGCCGGCCTTTCGGCGCGCCGTGGAGGCGCTCATCGAGGTCGTCGAATCCGACATGGCGATCGAGATCGAAGGCGCTCGCTTCTTGTTCGACGGCGCCGATATCGAGACCGAACGGGAAGGGGCCGAGCGCCTGGCGCGGCGCTGTTTCGTTCACCATGTCGAGTCGATTCGATTCGAGAGCGCTCCGACCGCCGTCGACGTCGCGAAGTTCTTCGGGTCGTTGGCGAAGGAGGAAGACGCCGTCCGTGCCGCCGGTGGGATAGGGGCCGCGCTCCGCCGCAGCGGAGTCGCCAGCATGTCGGTCGTCCAGCGCACCCAGCTGCGCACCGTCACGGAAGACACAACCGTCGATCGCAACGAGCGCGTGCAATCGGTGATCGAACACGGTGCCGATCCCAAAGAATTCGCCGCGGCACTGATAGAGAAGGCCGGTGGCGATCCAGAACTCCTGGCTGAGATGTTCCTCGATGAGTATCAGCAAACACTGGAGCTGGTCTCCGATGACGACTACCAGGGCCGGGAAGAGGTCGTCAAGGCTTTCGTCGAGGCTTTCTTTCACATTCCGGAACCGGCCAACCTGGCCGTCTTTGCGCGGTTCCTGGATCAGCGGGAATCAGATGACGAACGGGCATTCCTCGATCAGTTCGCCGGCAATGAACTGGCTCGACTCGCTCCACGGCTCGATCCGCAGGGATTGGCATTGCTGCTCGACTATGCCCGCGTTTCCACCGATCAGGCGGACGGCCGTCCGGAGGAACTCCTGGAGCTCCTCCAAACCACCGACGCCGTGCAGGCGGCGCGTGAAGTTGCGGCAGTGAGCGTTCACGAACGGCTCCGGGATCTGGCCGGCTCGGAGGTCAGCAAAGCCGCCTACCTGGAGGCGCTGCGGGCGGGGTTCCCGAATCCGCAGCATTTCTTCTACCACGCTCTCGAAGTCTTCCGCGGGTTGCTCCATGCCGAGGATCGCGATGATCGATTCCGCCGCTTGATGCGCATCTGGATTGGCAAGGTGGGAACCGCCGTGCGCCGCGGTCAGTACCGGCGAGCCGAGTTGTGGCTGCGCGCAGTGCTGGATGCCAGCACGTTCCCGGAGCGGCGGCGCCCGGAGATCGATGAGGCTCTCGCCCAGATCTCCTCCTCGGAGATCATGAGCGCCGTCGTCCAGAAGGCGGCCGAGGGCGGAGATGCGGCTCCGGCCGTTCGCTTGCTCACGGCGCTCGGAACCGGCGCGGTGAACGTGCTGGTTGATCTGCTGGCGGAAGAACAGGACGCCGCCAGGAGGCGCATGCTGGTCGACATCCTCTCGGACGTCGCTCGCAGCGATCCGGCTCCTTTGACTGCGCGGTTGAACGACTCCCGCTGGTACCTCGTTCGCAACATCGTGATCGTCCTCCGCCACACCGGTGACCGTGACGCCATCCGGTTGATGCGACCCGTTCTCTCGTATTCCGACCACCGCGTTCGCCTCGAAGCCTTGCGAGGTCTGGCAATGCTCGGGGATGAAGCCGACCCATTCTTCGAGACGGCGCTCGGTGACGATCACGCCAGCGTCCGGCAGACTGCCATCGCCTTGCTGGGCACGCACGCTACCGAGACGGCGGAGCGCTTGCTGGTCGCCGCTTTGGACCGTCGTAATCTCGACCTCTCGGAGAAGGAGCGGGTGGTGGAACTGCTCGCCGAGCGGACGGGCCCGATGGCGCGGGCCGCGCTCGAAGAACTCGCCGCGAGGCGATTCTCGTTCAGCGCGACGACGCGGGTATTGCGGCGGCGGGCTAGAGGTGCACTGAAGGGGAGCCCGGCATGAGCGAACGATTGGCACGAGCGGTGCTTGGGCAGCTGAGAGCGGCGGCCAAGCAGCTAACGCTGTACCCGCTGGATCATCCGGCGACCGGCGAGGTGCTGGGCAAACTCCAGCAGAGCGCCAACGATTTGGCGCGGGATGCGGTCGGCGAGATCGTTCTCTCGATCCTGGGCGACTCGCTCTATGAGAACCGCAGCCTGCTCGCCCATGCCTCACTCGAGTACAACAAGCTGTTGCGCGATCTGCAGAATCGGGGCATCGAGTCGATCTCCTTCGAGTTCCCCGTGTCGGAGGGCGATGTATACGACCTGGCCGCCTTCGCGTCCGGGCTCTCGGGCGATATTCCGGCGGGGGGGACGATCCGGCTGAACGAAGGCCCCTTCACCAGGGCGGAACTCGAATCCGACGAGGCCATCTCGGGCCTCCGCAGGTCGTATGCGCGTTCGCTGGACGTGTTGAGAGGGGTGGCGCTTGCGATCGACGTGGACGAGGGATTCGATCTCACGGGGGCGACCTGGGCAGTCGAGCAGTTGGTCGAGCACACCCTCGCTCAGCCGAGTGCATCTCTGCTCCTCTCGACGATGAAGAGTCACGATGAATACACGTTCTATCACTCTGTGAACGTTTGCATTCTCTCCATCGCACTGGCCCGCCTCGCCGGTCTGCCCGAAGACGAACTGAAACTGTTGGCGGTAGGAGCACTCTTGCACGACATCGGCAAGGTGCGGGTGCAGGCTTCGACTCTCCAGTATCCCGGTCGACTCAACCCGGAGCAGTGGGCAGAGATCAAGCTGCATCCGCAGGAAGGGGCGGCGGCCATTCTCGCCGCGGCAGCTCCCGGCCAGGAGGTAGCAGCGGTCGTGGCGTTCGAGCACCATGCCCGGTTCGACGGGGAGGGTTATCCGTCGCTGGTCTACGATCGCGAACGACATTTCTTCAGCCGCCTGGTCGCCACGGCAGACACCTACGATGCACTGACGACCCGCAGGTCGTATCGCCGTGCCGAAACTCCGAACCGTGCGCTGCAGGTGCTGTTGCAGGGTTCCGGCAGCTTCTACGATCCGAACATGGTCCACGCTTTCATCAAGATGGTGGGCGTGTATCCCACCGGTTCATTGCTGCGATTGGGCGGAGGGGAACTCGTGATGGTCACGCGCAACAACGAAGAGGCGGCCGACCATCCCGAGGTGGTGTTGGTCCGGACGCCGGGCGGTGAACCTCTCGAGACGCCTGAGCCGTACTCGATGATCGGGCGGGAAATCGTCGATCAGCTCACTCCGGCGGGAGCCGGCATCGATCCGGCCGCGTTGCTAGAGGTTTCGGGATTCGAGAGCGCCTGACGATGTTGGGCTGCAGGGTTCCGGTAAGCCCTGGCAGAGATAGGATTGGTTTCTAATGTCACTTCTCAGCAAAGTCCTGCGCGCCGGCGAAGGGAAAGTATTCACCGATCTCCAGGCGGTGACCCGCGCCGTCAACGATCTGGAAGCGGGCGTCGAGTCACTGACCGACGCCGACTTGCGGGCCAGGACCGGTGAGTTCCGGAACCGACTGGCCAACGGGGCTTCGCTCGACGATCTGGAGATCGAGGCGTTTGCGGTTGTGCGCGAGGCCTCCCGGCGCGTGCTGGGTATGCGCCCGTTCGATGTTCAGATAATCGGTGGCGGTGCGCTTCACCGGGGGATGATCGCCGAGATGAAGACCGGCGAGGGCAAGACCCTCGTTGCCACCATGCCCGCATATCTCAATGCACTGCCGGGTACCGGAGTGCACATCGTGACCGTCAACGACTACCTGGCCTCGCGCGATGCCGAGTGGATGGGCGGAGTCCACCGCTTCCTCGGGATGGACGTCGGCTTGATCCAGTCGTCCATGACCCCCGCGGAGCGGCGGCCCGCCTACGGCGCAGACATCACCTACGGCACCAACAACGAGTTCGGCTTCGACTACTTGCGCGACAACATGGCGATGCGGGCCGAGCACATGGTCAAACGCGGCCACCAATACGCCATCGTCGACGAAGTCGACTCGATTCTCGTCGACGAGGCCAGGACGCCTCTGATCATTTCGGGCCGCGTGGCAGACACCGCCAAGTACTACCGAGATTTCGCCAGAATCGTTGACAGGCTCCGGATCGAAGAACACTACGAACTCGACGAAGCGAAGCGGCAGGTCGTCACGACCGAGGAGGGCGTGTCCCGGGTCGAGGAGATTCTCGGGGTCGAGAACATGTACGACTACGCAGCAGTCGACCTGGTCCACCACCTCGATGTCGCCTTGAAGGCCAAGACGCTGTACCGGAAAGACGTCGACTATCTGGTCGACGACGGCGAGGTGAAGATCGTCGACGAGTTCACCGGCCGGGTCCTGGACGGACGGCGCTATTCCGAAGGCCTGCACCAGGCGATCGAGGCCAAAGAGGGCGTGAAGATCAAAGAGGAGAACCAGACGCTGGCGACGATCACCCTCCAGAACTACTTCCGTATGTACGAGAAGCTGGCGGGAATGACCGGAACCGCCAAGACCGAGGCGGCCGAGTTCGCGGAGATATACGGACTCACGGTCGTCGAGATTCCGACAAACCAGCCGATCGCCCGCATCGATGAGCCGGACCTCGTCTACAAGACGGAGGATGCGAAGTTCAATGCGCTGATAGACGACATCACCGAGCGCAGCAAGAAGGGGCAGCCGACCCTCGTGGGAACGGTTTCGATTGAAAAGAGCGAGCGCCTGTCGACGATGCTCCGCAAGCGGGGTGTCAAGCACGAGGTCCTCAATGCCAAGCAGCATGCCAGGGAGGCCGAGATAATCGCCCAGGCCGGGCGGGTCGGAGCGGTGACGGTTGCCACAAACATGGCCGGACGCGGAGTCGACATTCTTCTGGGCGGCAATCCGGATGGCCTCGCCAAAGGCGAGATGAAGCGCAAGGGACTGGTGCCTGCCTCTCCCGAATACAAGGAAGGCTACGAGGAAGCGTTCGAGCGTTTCAGCCGGGAGCTCGAAGAGGGCTATCGCACCGTCGTTGACGCCGGCGGTCTCTACGTCGTCGGTACCGAGCGCCACGAGTCGCGCCGGATCGACAATCAGCTGCGCGGTCGTTCCGGACGACAGGGCGATCCGGGGGAGTCGCGGTTCTATCTGTCCCTCGGGGATGACCTGATGCGCAGATTCCAGGGCGACCGGGTCGCCTCGATCATGGAGCGCCTCCGAATGCCGGAGGACATGCCGATCGAGGCGAAGATGGTCAGCAAGTCGATAGAGCGCGCACAGGGGCAGGTCGAGTCCCAGAACTTCGAGATTCGGAAGAACGTCCTCAAGTACGACGAAGTGATGAACAAGCAGCGCCAGGTGATCTACGAGTGGCGGTCCGGCATCCTCGAGGGCGGGTCGAGTGAGGAGCTCGCCGGCGAGTGGATCGACGAGGTCATCGATGAGACCGTGCAGCTGGCCATCAGCGACCATGTGTCGCCTTCAGAGTGGAACTGGGACGAACTCATCGCGGAGCTGTTGGTTCTGTACCCAACCGAACTCGGCCGCGACAAGATCGACGCTCCGGGCGGTATTGCGGTGGTTGATGTTGTTGAGGCTGCTCTCGAAGAGGCGCACCGGGTGTACCGCCGGCGCGAGGAGGAGTTCGGTCCGGATGTCCTCCGTCAGATCGAGCAGAACGTCATCCTGTCGATCATCGACAACAAGTGGCGCGAGCATCTGGCCGAGATGGATTACCTCCGGGCCGGAATCGGTCTGCGTGCCATGGGTCAGCGGGACCCGCTCGTTGAATACCAGCGTGAAGGCTTCGACATGTTCTCGGAGATGGTCGATGCCATCAAACGCGATTCGGTTCGCTACCTGTTCCACGCGCAGCTGGCCAAGAGTGAGGAAAAGCCGAAGGTGCAGGTGGCTCAGGGCGGCGGGCAGGTTTCCAGACCGGCAAGCGGCGCACAAGCGCATTCGGACAAGGTCGGCCGCAACGACCCCTGTCCGTGCGGATCGGGCAAGAAGTACAAGAAGTGCCATGGGGCGGCCGCTTGATCCGGGGCCGGCGGAAACTTGCCACCTGCTGATGGCTACCATCTGATAGACCCATGAACATCACCGACCCCCGAGCCGCTCTTCAAGATCTCCGCTCCCGGCTCCACGACGCCAGGAGGTTCCTTTGACCTCGAGTCGAAGGAGCGCGAACTCGCCGAGCTGAGAGAGCAGGCGGCTTCGCCGGATCTCTGGGATGATCAGAACGCCGCAACGGTGGTGACGAGGAGACTTTCCCGTTTCGAGCGACTGATAGACCAGTTCGACCGTTTGAGGTCCGCGATCGAGGACGGCGAGTTGCTGCTGGAGCTGGCTGAGGAAGAATCAGACGCCGGTGCCGCCGAAGAAGTCACCAAGGAGCTGGCAGCCGTCGATGCCGAACTGGGGAAGCTGGAGATCGAGTCGCTGTACTTCGGCGAACACGATGACTCGGCAGCCATCGTCTCGGTTCATGCGGGGGCAGGAGGCGTCGATGCCCAGGACTGGGCCGAGATGCTGCTGCGTATGTACTTGCGTTTCCTGGAAAACGAAGGGTTCTCCGTCGAGGTGGATGAAATCACCCCGGGAGACGAGGCCGGGATAAAGTCGGCCACCTTCACGGCCAAGGGCGAGTACGCATACGGAACCATGGAAGGAGAGCGGGGTGTGCACCGTCTCGTGCGGATAAGCCCGTTCGACGCCAACTCGCGCCGCCATACCTCCTTTGCAGGAGTCGACGTCATCCCCGAGGTGTCCGACGCCATCGAGATCGAAATCGGACCGGACGATCTTCGAATAGACACCTTTCGGTCTCAAGGCGCAGGCGGCCAGCACGTGAACACCACCGACTCCGCCGTCCGTATCACACATCTGCCCACGAACACCGTCGTGGCCTGCCAGGCCGAACGCTCCCAAATCCAGAACCGGGCCAGGGCGATGACGCTCCTCAAGGCCCGTCTGGCCGAACTCGCGCGACAGCAGCAGCGAGAGCAGATCGATGAGATTCGCGGAGAGCAGACGGAAGCAGGATGGGGCCGTCAGCTGCGTTCCTACGTGATGCAGCCGTACCAGCTCGTCAAGGATCTCAGAACCGAACTCGAGATAGGCAACGTGCAGGGAGTGCTCGACGGGGATTTGCGACCGCTTGTGGAGGCTTATCTGCACTGGCGGAGAGCGCGTCAGGAAGCATCCAACTGACCTTCAATGATTCGCATTCATCCGCCCTGTTGGTAACCTGCCGTTGGCGGGATGGAGTAGGGGTCCGAGTATCTAGGGGGTCTCGTCGCGCCCGGCGCGCAGACCCGGAGATTTAGAGAAGATGATCCGACTTCAAGACGTCACCAAGGTGTACGAGGGCGGCACCGTCGCCGTTCGCGACGCGACCCTCAACGTGCAAAAAGGTGAGTTCGTATTCCTGGTGGGGCCTTCGGGTTCGGGCAAGTCAACCCTCATTCGCCTGATGCTGCGGCAGGACGATGTGACCCGTGGGTCCATCTGGGTCGCCGGGAAAGATGTGACCAAGATGCCGTCCTGGAAGGTGCCCTTCCTGCGGCGTTCGATAGGCACCGTTTTCCAGGACTTCAAGCTCCTCCCCAACAAGACCGTGGCCGAGAACGTGGCGTTTGCGCTCGAGGTCCTCGGTCGGCCCCGATCGGTCATCAAGCGCCAGGTCGGGCAGGTTCTCGATCTCGTGGGCCTCGACGGCAAGGCCGACCGGAAACCAAAGCAGCTCTCGGGTGGCGAACAGCAACGTGTGTCCATCGCCAGGGCGTTCGTGAACAGGCCGCCGATCATGCTGGCGGACGAGCCAACGGGCAACCTCGATCCGGCCACTTCGGTCGGGATCATGCGGCTCCTCGATCGTATCAATCGAACGGGAACCACGATCGTCATGGCTACCCACGATCACGCCATAGTGGACGCTATGCGCCGTCGTGTCGTGCAGCTCGAAGCCGGCCGGATCGTTCGTGATCAATCGAGTGGCCGCTACGAACACATCCGTGACGAGATGTCCGAGGAGCCGGTCACCGCCGAAGTCATCGAGGTTGCGCCTGAGATTCCGGAGGTGGAAGCCCTGGAGCAGGATTCCGTCGAGGTCGAACCGGCCGAAGGCCGGGTCACGGAGCCCGAGTCGTGAGCAGGATCGCCTACCTTCTCCGCGAGGCCCTCGTCAACATGGGCCGCAACGCGCTGGTGGTCGTCGGTGCCATCCTGGCTGTGTTCGTTTCGTTGACGCTCGCCTTCAGTGCGCTGGTTCTCAACGAGCTCGTCAAGGCCAACACGCTGCAATGGCAAGACGGCGTGCACGTGATCGTCTGGTTGAAAGATGAGGTCCGCGATGGAGTGACCTTCGAGGCCCAGATGGGCTTGCTCGACGAGGTCAACGGATGGGAAGAAGTCGACACTGCCAGCTTCGTCGGCAAGGCCGAGGCATATCAGGAGTTCCAGGAGATGTTTGCCAGCAATCCTGCGATGCTGGAAAACGTCAATCCTGCGATCTTGCCCGCCTCCATTCGCATCAAACTCAACAACATCGAGGAGTACCGGGGTGTTCAGCTGCGTCTTATCGA
Source organism: Acidimicrobiia bacterium (assembly GCA_035471805.1). Taxonomy (NCBI): domain Bacteria; kingdom Bacillati; phylum Actinomycetota; class Acidimicrobiia; species Acidimicrobiia bacterium. Next base: position 24,630 of record DATIPS010000027.1, read on the forward strand.
CCAGCCCGTGGTCAAGGAAGTCACTTCTCCGGGTGAGAGCATCGAACAACTCGCCGATTTGAGCAACGTCCTCAACATGATCGGCGTCGTCCTGGCGATCGTTCAGGGTGCGTCGGCGGTCGTTCTGATTTCCAATACCATCCGCATGGCCATCTATGCGCGCCGTGAGGAGATCGGCATCATGAAACTCGTCGGTGCGTCGAACTGGTTCATAAGGGTCCCGTTTGTCCTCGAAGGCATGTTGCAGGGTTTTGTCGGTGCGTTGTTCGCGGTTGTCATGGTTTTCTTTGCCAGAACGCGTCTGGAGGGAATCGATGACACGATCGGGCTTTTCGACTTCCAGGTCGCCGACTCGTTCTTCTGGCGGTGGACCATACTCTTCCTGCTGTTCGGTGCTCTGGCCGGTTTTCTCGGTTCGGCCCTGGGCGTTCGCAGGTACCTGAAGGAATGATGTGATGCGGCGATGGATGGTCCCCGTTGCGATGCTCCTGCTTCTTGCCCTCAGCGTGCCGGTCGGCGCTCAGTCGGACGAGGCGAGGTTGAGCGACGTCGAGCAGGAAATCGATGCTCTGAACCAGCGGATCAAGGCACAGAAGGAGATCAAGGACCAGCGGGCTGCCGCGGTTGCGGCTGTGGCCGGCCGGCTCGCAGAACTCCAGGCCCAGATCACAGAGGTGCAGGGGCGGGTCGACTCGAAGGAACTCGACATCGCCAATCAGGAATCTGAGCTGGTCGATCTCGAGACGTCGCTCTCGAGCTTGGAGGCGCAGATCGCCAGGACGCAGCTGGAGGTTCGCCAGACCAAGGAAACCGTACAGGAGCGCGCGGTCGATCTGTACATGTCTCGCTCCCTGAACGTCGGCGGCGTGCTGCTGGCGGTGAACGAGATGGCAGACGTGAGCGTTGGCCTGGAGTACGCCGGTCAAGTGATCGAGGATTCGGAGGCGCTGATTCGTCGCCTCGAAGTTCTCGAACACCAGGAAGAACTCCAGCAGGAACAGGTTGAGGCGAACAAACGACGAACCGAGGAGATTCTCGCCGCCCTGGAGGTTGAGCGGGAGGGCCTCGTAGCAGACCGCACCCTTCTGGAGGAGAAAGAGGCAGAGGTAGCCGCCGAACTGGAAGCGGTGAAGGATCTGCTGGCGGAAGTCCAGTCCGACATCCGTGAGGTCGAAGGCGAGCTGACCGCCCTCGAACGAGAACAGGAGAAGATCGAAGCTGCGATCCGGGCTGCTCAATCGGCCGGCGGAGAGAAGCTCGGCTCCTTGCGCTGGCCGGTTGCCGGCTCCGTGTCTTCGCCGTTCGGCTTCCGGGTTCATCCCATCTCCGGCGTTCGCAAGCTCCACACCGGCATCGACATGTCGGCAGGCTCGGGCGTGAAGATCGTTGCCGCAGGAAACGGCGTCGTGATCCTGGCGAGCTGGTACGGGGGATACGGCAACGCGGTGGTCATCGATCACGGAGCGGGACTGTCCACCCTGTACGCCCATCAGAGCAAGCTGGCAGTCAGCGTCGGTCAGTCGGTGTCGGACGGCGAGGTGATCGGCTACGTCGGCTCGACCGGATATTCGACCGGTCCGCACCTCCACTTCGAGACTCGCGAGTTTGGAACTCCGGTCGACCCGATGCCTTTCCTCAACGGTTGATGAAGGTAGTCACCACCAACCGGCGGGCTCGTCATGATCACGAGATCCTCGAGACCTACGAGGCGGGGATTGTTCTGGTCGGTAGCGAGGTCAAGAGCCTTCGGGACGGGCAGGTAAACCTCAAGGACTCCTATGCGTCCATCCGCGCCGGTGAACTCTGGCTGATCGGATGTCATATCGCGCCGTACGCATTCTCCCGCCTGGGCGGGCACGAACCTGAGCGCGATCGGAAACTCCTCCTCCATAGACGCGAGATCGATCGGATCGGGTCCAAGCTCGCCGAAAAGGGATTGACTCTGATCCCACTGCGCATCTACTTCAAGGAAGGCACAGCGAAGATCGAACTCGGGCTCGGAAGAGGCAAGCGCACCTACGACAAGCGCCAGTCTCTCAAGGCAAAAGAGCAAAAGCGCGAGATGGATAGGGCGATGCGCCGCAAGGGTAGGCAGTAGCGGCGGGTATCAGGTGGCTCCGTCCTCGGTGATCTTCCGATGCGTCGAGCCGAGAGCTCTGATGTATTCGTGCGGCAGTCCGTGTTCGGTGGCCCCGGCGAGGATGCTGGCGAGATACCTGGTGTCGGGCGGTCCTCCGTTTGGAGACGCGAGAGGAGCCTTGACCCGGTAGGTGGTCGCCGTCACCTCGAAGCCGTTCCGGACGACGTTGACCGGGTAACGGTCGTAACGCGCCTCGACGCGGTCGAGTGTGGCGAAGTCCGTGGTGGCCACCTCCCACAGCACCCCCCAGACGGCCGAGCCTTCGGCCGTTTCGATGTCGGCGGCATACCCTCCCCAGCGGAGAGACGGCAGCGAGAATGCGAGCCGGTGGTCGTCCAGTCGGGCAGCTCCCAGAGAGAGCGCATTCGGGCACCGGTCGGCCATCACGGTTGACGACATGTTCGAGCCGTAGGCGAAATAGAACACAGTCCGGTGACGATAGCCTCCGCGGTTCTGCGACTCGTGAACCGCATTCCTCTTGCGGAATACCGCAGTCCCGGTAACGTTGTATCTGTGGGAACGCCCATTATGGGGGTGAAACGGTTTCGACGTTGAATGTTGAAGCGCCGGAAGCGAGCCGAGGTCCCCGGAGTCCTCGTTAAAGAGCCGGGAAACACCAATAGGTGCCGAAGATAACTTCGCCCTGGCTGCGTAACTAAACGCAGCTCGTCTGCCCGGAGGGTTCCTGCCCCGCCGGATCCAGGCGTCGCAATGCAGGATGCTCCCCGAGGGATTCCGGGACTGAGGGGCTAAGACCAACTCTGGATAGGGCAGCGGGAAACTAGCCATCAGAGTCCCGCCGTTCCGAAGGCTTGCTGAAGGCTGCGCTCGGAGATGCCGGCGCCGAAGATTCAGCGGACCGGGGTTCAACTCCCCGCACCTCCACCAGCGAAAGGGCTCCGATTGTGGAATCGGGGCCCTTTCCGGCGTTCCGTCGAAGAACGTGTTTGCCTCAGCCGGGTGCTGTGTCGAGGAGCGACCGCATCCCGACCAGATAGCTCTCGAAGGCACCTCGACCCGGGGCCGTCAGCGAGTAGATCGTCCGGGGACGATTGTCGACGAACGTCTTGTCCACTTCGACATAACCGGCTTTGACCAGCTTGCCGATGTGAGCAGACAGGTTGCCCGGGGTCATGGCCGTCTGTCGTTGCAGGAACACGAAATCCACCTCATCGACGACCGCCGGTTGTGGAGACCTCCCCTGCGTCGGCGGCGATGGAGATGTTCTGTGTGCTCGAACCCGACATCGAACATGTGACCGAGACTCACTCAGGAGCGGCACCGAGAGAGAATGAGGGAGCAGGCGAAGGCTTCGATCCGCCCTGCACCCGGCTATCGCGGATTCGCCCGCCAGTCCTCGATCGTGGCTGCGATGGTGGCCAGAGAGGTATCGATAAGGGTGCCTGAATCGCCCTCTGCGCGTTGGATCGGCTCGTGGAACCTGATCCGCACGCTTGTTCCGAAAGGAACCGGGAACATCTTGTTGCTCAGCAGCTTCCAGGAACCATCTATGGCAGTCGGTACTACCGGCAGTTTCGAGGCAGCTTCGAGCAGGACGGCCGTTCCGGCCTTCCTGAACTCCTGCAGGTTGCCGTCTCTGGATCGCGTTCCTTCCGGAAAGATGACGGCCGACACGTCACGTTCCTGGCAGGTTGCACCGAACTCCGCGATGGCGCGCACCGCCCCGACTCGATTCCCGCGGTCGATCAGAACGTTGCCGCCGTGTTTCAGATTGAATGAGATGAGCGGAATCCAGTTGGCCAGTTCCTTCTTCGCAACGTACTTCGGGTAGTTCGAGAAGAGGATCCCGCCGAAGATCGGAACGTCGAACAGGCTCTGATGGTTCGAGAGGAAGACGAATCCCTTCCCGGCGACGACAGCGGGGTGGCGCTCGATGGTCAGCCGGACTCCTGATATGCGGAAGGTCCAGATCAGTGCCCGCTGGGCGGCCCCGACCGCGATCTCCATCGGTCGAAGGCCGAACAGGCGTGCGACACGGGCACCTACGTCGCCCAGAACCAGGGTGGTGCCGAAGGCGATCACCATCGGGATTGTCGTGACCCAGTCAACGATCTTGAGCCACCAGGGCCTCGGCGTGTCCATGGCATTGATCGTACTCAAGACCGGATACCCGCGATTCGCCTGATGGGAAAGGCCGCCGGCTGCGCCGGGGTGGCCACCCGATCAATCGACGTCCGTTCTCCGACCGCCGGAGACGTTCCGATCTCTGCGCCCGCACCTCCACTCGCGGCGATGACCCGGCCACTCGCGTTTATTCCCCCGCGCGCTTCGGCGAAATGCGATACATTGTTCGAGACCGCTCTCGAAAGGAGGTGCCGACATGATCAAGATCCCGATGACTTCCGGCGCCCCGGCCGGTTCGATGAGCGTCTCTTTCGCTCTCTAGCCGTTCTACGGCCCCGAGACCCCTGCACCGGCGCGTTCGCGCCGACCACCTACCTGGGAAGGAACGTCATGTACCCGTATGACACGCGCGCCGTCCGCGCCATCGCACAAGAACGCTACGCATCAGCCAAGCCCACCCGTGCGAAGACCGAACGAACGCCGAAACAACGACAGACATGGCCTCGCCGGGTTTCCGCCCGGCCACGGCCGACATGAGACGATCGGACCTCCTTCGGGAGGTCCGAATCGCGTTCAGAAGACGGCTTCGAGGATCCAGAGAACCGTCATTCCCGAGACGATGGTCCACAGGACGCTCTTTGTGCGCGCCGCCACGAGGTAGGCGACGACTCCGGCGAACAGGCGCAGATTGCCGAACGAGACGTCGACTGCCCCCCCTTGCCGCAGAAATGCCGGCGCGGCGATCGCGGCGAGCACCGCCGGTGGGATGAATCGGAGGGCGCGAAGGGCAGGTTCCGGTATCCGGTCGTTCTTCCCCGCCAGGGCGATGAGCGAGAAGCGGAGCGCGAAAGTGCCGAGTCCGATTACGACGATCAAGAGCCAGATGGCGGTGGGGGAGTAGTCCGTCATGCCGGTTGCTTTCTCCCGAGCGCCACGCCTGCCCCGATGCCGGCAACCGCAGCAATGGGCAGCCCGAGGTTGTAGGGCAGGCCGGCTGCCGTGACGGCGAGAACTCCTGCCACGACGGCTGCTGCACCGTCTGCCCTGTCGCGAACGGCCGGGACGAGCAGAGCGAGGAACACCAGCGGAACGGCGAAGTCGAGCGACCACTCCGCCGGAAGGCTCGCGCCGAGAAGCACGCCCAGTACCGTGGAGACTTGCCAGACGAGCCAGAGCGTGGTGCCGACACCGACGTAGTAGGCGAGCTTCTGAGAGACATCCCACGATTCATTCCGATAGCGGATGATCGAAAACGCGTAGGACTGATCCGTTAGCAGGTAGGCAGCCATCACCCGGCGCGGCAACGGCAACCCCGCCAAGTGGGTTGCGAGTGAGGCGCTGTACATGATGAACCGCGCGTTGATGATCAGCGCGGTCGCCACGATGACGATGAAGGTGGCGTTCTGGCCGATCAGTGCTATCGAAGCCAGCTGTGAAGCGCCCGCCAGGACGATTGTGGAGAATCCCACGGCGTGGAAGATGTCGAGGCCGGCGTCGATCGACGCGATCCCGGCAACCAATCCGAATGGGACGATGCCGAGGATGATGGGAGCAAAGTCGCGTACACCCCGCAGGTAGATAGAGCGTGAACCTTCACTCATGAAGAACGGAGGCTACTTGCCGGCACGGTCTGCCGTCCGCGGGCCGCCTCCGGAGACGGCATCTCACCAGCGCTGGTGCACGAGTGGTCGAATACGCGCGTTGTACAGGGCGCGCACAGCCTCCATCGTCTCGGCGGGGATGGGCGGGCAATCGGCCGACGCAGCGTTGTCCCTGACTTGGGCCGGGTTCTTGGCCCCCGGAATCACGGTGCCGACCGCGGGAAACATCTGAATCCAGCGAAGGGCGAACTGTGCCATGGACATCCCAGGCGGAAGCAGGCTGCGCAGGGACTCGACCGCTTCCAGCCCGGTCGCGTAGTCGATGCCGGCGAAGGTCTCGCCCACGTCGAAGGCCTCGCCGTGGCGGTTGTAACTTCGATGGTCGTTCTCCTGGAACTGCGATCGCAAGGTCATCTTCCCGGTGAGCAGTCCGCTGGCCAGCGGCACGCGGGCCAGGATCGCCACGTTCCGGTTCTCGGCTTCGCTCAGGAATCGCTCGGCAGGACGCTGGCGGAACATGTTGAAGATGATCTGCACGCTCTTGACGCCGGGGAACTCGATGGCCTTGAGTGCCTCCTCGACCCGTTCGACGCTGACGCCGTAGTGCTGAATCAAGCCGCGGGTCTGCAAACCATCGAGAGCTTCGAACACGCCGGGCCGGTAGTAGACGTCGGTCGGCGGGCAGTGGAGCTGAACCAAGTCGAGACTGTCGGTCTGGAGGTTGCGGAGGCTTCTCCCGATGAATCGTTCGAGGTTGGCTGCGTTGTAGCCGTCGGCGGTGTGTGGGCTGAGCCGCCGCCCTGCCTTGGTGACGACGTGGAGGTTCTCCCCCGGGTAGTCGGAACGCAGTTGTCCGATCAGCCTTTCGCTGCGTCCGTCACCGTAGACGTCGGCGGTGTCGAAGAGGTTGATGCCCTCCTCCACGGCCGTCCGCAGTGCGGCCATCGATTGCTCATCGTCCACGGGTCCCCATTCGGCCCCGATGGCCCAAGCTCCGAATCCGACTGAGGACACCTCCCAACCGGTGCGCCCGAAAGCTCTGTATTGCACTGCGGCACCTCCTTCCCGGATAGTAGGCGGGTTGTTGCGACGGGCCGGCACGCGTTTATCGTCTCAGCTGATGGAACTCAACAGACCTGCCCCGTTCGGACAGATTCGATGGGACGACGATCGAACCGGCATCGTCATCCTCGATCAATCCCGTCTTCCCGCGGAGGTCGCAGAAGTGACTCTCAGCACGTTGGAGGGGATCGAGGAAGCGATCAAGTCGTTGCGAGTGCGCGGCGCCCCTCTAATAGGAATCGCGGGGGCCATGGGTCTGGCCGCCCTCGCCGGCGGAGAAGCCCGGCAGGGGTCCGGGTCGGAGGATTTGCGGACCAGCTTCGCCGGGTGGGCAGGCAGGCTTGCCGCGGCGCGGCCCACAGCCGTGAACCTGGCGTGGGCGATCAACCGCATGCGTGTCGTGCTCGAAGCCCACGCGGGGAGCGCTACCGAGATCGCCGCGGCGCTCGTTGAAGAAGCCGGCCGGATCCTCAGCGAAGACGCCTCGATGTGCAGGGCCATCGGAGAGCACGGAGTCGGCCTTCTGGGGGAGTCTTCGGTTGTGCTCACGCACTGCAACGCCGGCGCTCTGGCCACCGGAGGAATCGGCACTGCCCTCGCGCCCGTGTACGTCGGACACGAACGCGGGTTCAAGACTCGGGTGTTCGCGGACGAAACCCGCCCACTCCTGCAAGGAAGCAGGATCACGGCATGGGAGCTGGATGCGGCCGGTGTCGATGTGACGGTGATCACAGACGGAATGGCCGGAACGCTCATGGCCGTCGACCCTCCCGACGTCGTATTCGTGGGTTCCGACCGCATCGCCGCCAACGGCGACGCGGCCAACAAGATCGGCACCTACGGCCTGGCCGTGCTGGCCGAACAACACGGAATCCCTCTATATGTCCTGGCTCCCACATCGACGATCGATCTGGATGCTCCCGACGGGAGCGCGATTCCCATCGAGTTCCGATCTGCCGACGAGGTTCGACGGGGTTTCGGCAAGTTGACGGCACCGTCGAACGTTCCGGTGTGGAGTCCCGCGTTCGACGTGACACCGGCCAGGCTGATCAGTGGGATCATCACCGAACACGGCATACATGAACCGCCCTACGCAGAGAGCCTCGGCGCGCTGGGAGCCGGATCCGCATGATCACCGAGGCCGTCGATGCGTTGCTGGAGGTGGGCCGTCAGCTCCACGAGTCTGGACTCAATGCCGGAACCGCGGGAAACCTCTCGGCCCGGTTGGCCGATGGGCGTGTCGTGATGTCGAAGCGTCGTGTCCGCAAGGCAACGATGACATCCGGCGATTTCGTCGTTTTCAGCCCGGACTATCCCGGCTCGGAGGCATTGGAACAGGCCAGCACCGAATACAGGCTGCACCTCGCCTCGTATCGGGCCGACGAGGCAGTCCGTTGCGTGTTGCACACCCATTCTCCGGCGTTGACGGCGGTCGGGTTGCGAAGGAGTTCGTTTCCAAGACTCCTGCCCGAACTCGAAGACGTCGTCGGTTCGATTGTGATCAACCCGTTCGAGTCGAGTGGTAGCGAACGTCTCGCCGAGGACGTCGGGAGAGCGGTGGGTAGGGGAGCGAGTGTGGTCATCCTCAAACGGCATGGGGTTGTCACCGTCGGCATGTCTGTGGCTCAGGCTCTCGACAGGTTGGAACTGGCCGAGAACGGGGCCCGGACGATTCTCCTTGCCGAGCGATAGCCCAGAGGCCAACGGCTCCTGCTCAGTCGCCGAGCGACACTCCGAGGCTTCGGGCCGTGGCTACCCAGGGGTGATCCAGCGGCACGGTTCTGCGTTGCCCGGCTATGTCCTCGAGAGGCACCGCTACCGCCTCATCACCGAGGTTGGCGACCATGATCCCGTGGCGGCCCTCGGCGACGAAGTCTGCCGCGGCGGTCCCGAGCCGGGTGGCCAGAAGACGGTCGAGAGGGGAGGGTGTTCCGCCTCTCTGCACGTGGCCGAGGATCGTCACGCGTGCTTCGAGCCTGGTGCGCTCCTCGAGTTGTGCCGCCAGCCTGTGAGTTGCATCCGCAGCTGCGATCTTCAGATCCCGGAGTTCCTGCCTGGCCGTGTCCCGTTCGTCGGCGTCGTCGCCCGTCTTCTGAACCTCCTTCAGGCGGTTCCGGTCGGCGGCGTGATCGGCGGAGATTGCTCCCTCTGAGACGGCCACGATGCTGAACCGGCTTCCCGCCGCCTGCCTGGCCAGGATTGATTCCGCGATGGCTTCGGTGCGATAAGGAACCTCGGGGATGAGGATCACGTCTGCGCCGCCGGCCAGGCCGGCACCGAGTGCCAGCCATCCGGCGTTGTGGCCCATCACCTCGACGACGATGATGCGATGGTGAGAGTGCGCCGTTGAATGCAGACGATCGATTGCTTCCGTGGCGATGTCCATCGCAGTGTCGAATCCGATGGTTATGTCGGTTCCCGCCACGTCGTTGTCGATCGTTTTCGGCAACGTCACGATCTTCATACCTGCCTGAGCGAGGTGGAGGGAGTTCTTCTGAGTTCCCCCTCCTCCGAGGCACACGAGCGCGTCGAGATGATGGGCTTCGTACGTCTCGATCATGATGCCCGTCATGTCCATCTCGCGACCACCGACGTTCATGCGGGAGGGTTTGTCCCGGCTCGTCCCGAGAAACGTTCCACCTGCCGTCAGGATCCCAGACAAGTCGTCCGAGTCGAGGCGGACGTGGCGGTTCTGCATCAAACCTCGAAAGCCATCCCGAAAGCCGATGACAGACATGTCGTGAGACCGGATCGCGGCCTTTCCAATGCCGCGAATGGCTGCGTTGAGGCCGGGTGAGTCTCCACCCGCGGTCAGGATGCCGATATTCATGCTCTGGTTCCCCTCGGGAGTCACAAACCATACCCCGATGGTGCCGCTGCGGCGAAGGGGAACCTACTATCCCACGGATGCCGTCCCTGCCATCTGATCCCGTCGAGCGCGTCGAGGTGCTCCTCGAGGCCGTCGTCGAAGCCAAGGAGGGTGGCGCCCGCCGGTCGGGCCAGGTCGAGATGGCCCGCGCGATCGCCGAAGCGCTCCAATCGGATTCCCATCTGCTTTGCGAGGCGGGCCCCGGAACGGGCAAGTCGTTCGGTTATCTCATCCCGGCCATTTCCTCAGGCAAGAGGATTGTCGTGTCGACCGCCACGAAGAGCCTTCAGGATCAGCTCTCGGCACGCGATCTGCCGTTTCTGGCCGGCGCGCTGGAACCGCTGGGAGTCTCGTTTTCGTGGGCGGCGATCAAGGGGCGACAGAACTATCTGTGCCTGTCCAAGCTCGCGGAACTGCGGGAAGACACCGACCAGGGGGGACTGTTCGACGAAGAGGCCACAGACTCCGGCCTCATCGCGACGCTCATCGAGTGGGCCCAGGTGCACGACACGGGTGATCGCGATGATCTGCCGATGGCCGTTCCCGACGACATCTGGTCGGATGTGTCGGTCTCCGGCATGGAGTGCCCGGGCAGGGACGAGTGTCCGCAGGGTGCAGATTGTTTCGCCATGGCAGCGTTCGACAGAGCAGCCGTTGCCGACGTTGTCGTCGTGAATCACCATCTCTACGGTGCCGACATGGCTCTCGACGGAGGTGTTCTGCCGGAGCACGATGTCGTCATATTCGACGAGGCCCATCGCCTCGAGGACACAATGGCTTCGGCACTGGGAATCGAGCTCAATCCGGGGCGGATCTGGCAGTTCCATCAGACGGCTTCGGCCTTCGTCAGGAGAGTCATGCCTCCTGCTGAAGCCCGCAAACTGCTCGAGCCACTTCGAGATCGCGCCAGGGCACTGGAGGCCCAGCTCGGCGGAGCATCGGACGGGCACGTGCCCAGACCGGAGGACACCGCGGTGGGGGGCGAGTTCATCGCCTTGTCGACGGTCGTTTCCGAGATAAACGGACGGATTCGTGCCACCGAGCCTGCGACACCCGGGCTGAGGGGCGCGCGAGCGCGGGCTCTCAGGTTGGGTGGCCACCTGGCCGGGGATCTCGCAATGGGACTGGATCCGCCCGACTCCCATGTTTCCTGGGTTGAGCCCGACGGTGAGCGGAAACGTTTCAAGGTTGCGCCGATCGACGTCGGGCCCTTGATGGCGGAACGATTGCTCGCGGAGCGACCTGCCATCCTGACCAGCGCTACCTTGTCGGTGGGCGGTTCCCTCGTGCCGCTCGCCCTACGTCTGGGATTCAGTGCCGATCCCGAGGAAGTCCCACTCGGTGCGGGAATGCTCTCGGTTGGAAGCCCGTTCGACTTCGAGACGCAGGGCCGTATCTACGTGGCCGCCGGGCTGCCGGACCCCAGGCAGCCGGAATGGAGAGAAGCGGCGGTCGGGGAGATCGCCACCCTGGTCGGGGCGGCCGGCGGAAGAGCGCTGGTCTTGACCACCAGCTATCGGATGCTCGAACTGGCGGTCGAGAAACTGAGAGAGCAAACAGATCTGGAAGTGCTCGCCCAGGGGGATCTTCCCAAGCGGCGACTCGTCGAGCGTTTCGAGCAGGAGGAGACTTCCGTGCTCGTGGCCACCATGGGCTTCTGGGAGGGTCTCGATGTTCCTGGTAGGGCGCTCGAACTCGTCGTGATCGATCGACTTCCGTTCCCGCGGCCCGATGATCCCCTTTGGGTGGCGCGCCGGGAACTCGCCGAGGGGCGCGGCCAGTCTGCCTTCCAGACGGTCGACCTTCCCAGAGCGACGATGCTGCTCGCCCAGGGAGTCGGCCGCTTGATCAGGACAACCCACGACCGGGGGGTGGTGGCGTTGCTCGACGCCCGCCTCGCCAAGATGCGGTACGGCAGGGTTGTGCTCGGCTCCCTCCCGCCGATGCCGATCACTGCGGACCGGGAAGAGGTGCTTTCCTTTCTCCGGCGACCGTGACCGACGCCGTCACCGGGCCATCGTCGAATACGATCCATAGTGGTGGATCGAGATGCCGATGTAGCCGGGGCTGGACCCAAACTCGGCCTCGACAACTGCGAGTTCCTCTTCCATAGCTGCCGAACCCTCTTCTGCGAACGACACCTTGTCGAGAGCCGTCGGTCCCGTCTCGACGCCGATCACGATCTGCTTTCCCATGGAGGACGCCAGATCGACTTCCGATTGGGAGAGTTCGATGATCCCGTCGGCTCCGCGCGCCTGATCCCGGTATGCCATGACGATGATCCCGTCCGACATCGATAGCACTTGCTCGACAAGGGGGCGTTTCCTCGTGTTGAACGCCGGGTCATCCCACCAGAAAGGCACAGTTGTGAACGTGGGGAGCGCGCCTGCGCGAAGTACGGCATCCTCGAGAGACTCCAGGTACGAGCGGATCAGGCGGTTGCGTTTTCTGGAGTTCCACTCGGCGAGGGTGTAGGGCTCAACGTCGAAGACCACGCCGTCGAAACCGCCCGCTTCGACTACTTCATCGACCCAGGTGCTCCAGGCGCCGGAGTCGGTCGCCCACGACGGGTCCCCGGCCATCGCCAGAACGAGGAGGCCGGCATCTCGTGCATCAGTGACGAACGACCGGTAGTCGTCGACTGCGGAGAAACCGGGAGGTGTGTGAAGGTAGAGATCGGAGATGCCGTTCGACAGTGCGAACTCGATCACGGCCGGGTCGGGACCGTCCCAGACCCAGAGAGCCCGTTGGCCGGCCGCCTGCGCCGCCGGGGCGCTACCGAAAACCATGACCACCGCGGTCACCACCGCGGTCAACTTACTGACCAGCTTCACGAACATTTCGCCTCCCGCCGGCAGAGTAACGAACACTCTAAGTGATGTCCAGGGAGTTATTGCGCGCCGAGAGTGATTGAACTGTCTGGTTCAGGCGCTCTCGAGGTTCCGTCTTGCCCGTTCGATCTCCCGGTCTTCGAGCGGTCGTACCGCCAGGTCCATCGCAACCCAGATGGTGCGAGCGGATGAATAGGTGACCGCCGGGACGACACCGGTCACCGCCAGTGTGACGAGGAGTAGCACGTTCCATGGAACGTCGGGCCATGTGGCGACCAGGCCGCCCAGGAAGGCGGTGAGGAATCCGACAATCGAGAAGGCCGTCGCAACGATCATGGCCCCGATCCAATAGCCGTGGTCGCGTTCGAAGTGGTGGCCGCAGGTTGGACAGTCCTCGACCATGGTCAGGAAACCGGGAAAGATGTCCCGGCCACCACAGCGTGGACAACGGCGGGTCATGCCCCGCCGGAGCAGAGTTGGGAAGCGATCAGCGGGGTCACGCACTTCGGCTGAGTGTACGTTCGTGAACGGCGGTTTGCATCGGTTCATACCCTCGACTTCAGGGTATCGTTAGACCCATGGAGCGAATCACCCTCGGACGCATGCAGAACCCCGTCCGAGGTGGTCTGCACGGGACGGCCGCCCTCGCCTCGATCATCGGACTGGTGAATCTGATCGTTCGCACCGCCGACAACCTCCCGAGCATGTGGTCGATGGTGTTCTTCGGAGTGAGTCTGATCGCGTTGTATACGACCAGCAGCCTCTATCACTCGGTCCCGTGGAACGGCACCTGGAAGAAGCGCATGCAGCGGCTCGATCACTCGAGGATCTTCGTGCTGATTGCCGGGTCGTTCACGCCCATCGCCTACAACGTGCTGACGGGGGCATGGCGGACGACGACCCTTGCCACCATGTGGGGGATCGCCGCGGTCGGAGTCGGCCAGAAGTACCTGTTTCCCAAGGTGGGTACCTGGTTCTCGGTGACGTTGCAGACGACCATGGGTTGGCTCGTCGTCGTGCCGATCGCACAAATTGCGAGACGATTGCCGCTTTCCGCGCTGCTGGTCCTGTTCCTGGGTGGTGTGTTCTACACGGTCGGAATGGTGATCTTCGCGACGAGCCGCCCGAAGCTCTTTCCCCGGGTGTTTTCTCATCACGAGTTGTTTCATGTGCTGGTCGTCGCCGGGTCCGTGGCTCACTACCTAGTCGTGTCGTTGTGGGTAGTCCCGCTGGTGGCATGAACCTGAGCTTCGACCGGTCCGGATTCCGTGTGGTTCGATGCGCGTTCCGGCACTGATCTACGAGGCGATGATCGCGCACGCCCGATTCGAGTTTCCCAATGAGGCTTGTGGGCTGCTGGCGGCCGACGAGACCGGCGCTCTCCGCATGTGTTACAGCCTGACCAATGCGGACGGTTCACCGGTTTCCTACACGGTAGACCCGAACGAACACTTCCGGTCTTTGCAGCATGCAGAGCGAAACGGTTGGGAGTTGGCCGGCGTGTTCCATTCCCACACTGCAAGTCCGCCGGTTCCGTCGTCCACCGATCGTCGACAGGCTCTCGAGCCCGACTGGCTTTATGTGATCGTTGGGATGGCGGAGTTCTCCGCCCCCGAGGTCAGGGCCTATCGGATTCGCGATGGAGTGGTGACCGAAGAACCGCTGTCCTGAAAGGCCGCGCTCGCCGCAAGACCCAGAACCTATTTCCCAGTGACCGGGAGCCTCTCCCGCTCCCTACACTTCACAGCGTGAAACTGACCGTCCTCGGATCCAACGGAACCTACGGGACGCCGGGCCGGCCGGCCTCCGGTTATCTCATCGAGCACGAGGGAACCAACCTGTGGATGGACGCCGGTTCGGGGACGTTCGCGGCGCTGCAGGATCGGATCGACCCGGGCGAAGTCGATGGGATAGTCCTCTCCCACGCCCACAGCGATCATTGCCTGGACATCTTTGGTTTCTATTACGCAACCCGTTATGGCCGCAACCCCCGGTCGGCGGTTCCTGCATTTGTACCGGAGGGTCTCGAAGACCGTCTGGCGGCTTTCCTGGGAGGAGGAGATCGCGACTTCTCGGACGTAATCGGTTTTCGGGTGATGGGGCCGGGGAGCACAGCCGTGCTGGGATCGCTGGCGCTGACATTCGGGATTTCCGACCATCCGGTGCCCACGCTGTGCGTGCGGGTCGAGGCAGGAAACCGCTCGCTTACCTACAGCGCCGACACAGGAATCGGTGGGGGGTTGGCTGAGTTGGCCGCCGGTACCGACCTGCTTCTTTGCGAAGCGACCTATCAGGGACCGGGAACGGAGAAGCCGTGGCCGCATCATCTGACGGCGGGGGAAGCCGGGTCGCTGGCCCGGGCAGTCGGAGCACGCCGGTTGATGCTCACTCACATCTGGCCGACGCTCGATCCGTCGCGGAGCGTTGCCGAGGCCGAGGACACCTTTGGGCGACCAGTCACTCCGGCGGTCCCCGGTATCACCGTCAAGGTCTAGCGCTGCAAGAATGCCGGAATCGCCGCGTTGAGAAGGATGACCCATGGGGCACCGTGAACGACCATCGACCGAACTTCGACCAGTCCGCATAACTCGCGGCTACACAGACATGACACCCGGTTCGGTCCTGATCGAGATGGGTGAAACGCGGGTCCTGTGCACGGCCGGTGTGGACGAGGATGTCCCGAGGTGGATGCGGGATTCGGGGAAGGGATGGGTGACGGCCGAATACGGCATGCTGCCCGGCTCCTCACCCCAGCGGATTCGCCGCGACGCTTATACGGGCGGCCGGTCGAAGGAGATCTCCCGACTGATCGGCCGGGCGCTTCGGTCGGTCGTTCGGTTGGAGGGGATGGAGCAGCTGACGATTCGCGTCGACTGCGACGTGCTCCAGGCGGACGGCGGAACCCGGACGGCCGCCATCACCGGAGCCTGGGTGGCGCTCCACGACGCGTTGGCGTGGGCGAAGGAGCAGGGCCTCGTGAACGAGGTGCCGATTCTCGATCAACTGGCTGCGATCTCGGTGGGCCTTGTCGACGGACGGGTTCTGCTGGACCTCGAATACGTGGATGATGTTGCCGCCGAGGTCGACCTCAACGTCGTGATGACCGGGCGCGGATTGCTGGTGGAAGTGCAGGGAACTGCAGAGGGCCAACCGTTCACGCGCCGTGAACTCGAGCAGATGCTCGATGTCGCCGAGCAGGGAATCCGGGAGCTTGTCGCCGTTCAGCAGGAGATGGTTGGGGCATGAGGATCGAGCGACTCGTAGTCGCTTCGAAGAACCCGGACAAGATCGCAGAGGTCGAGAAGGTGCTTGCCGACCTGGGGCTCGTCGGTCGGGTCGTTGGGGGCCTGGATTGGCCAGATGTCGATGAGACCGAGGACACCCTCGAAGGGAATGCCCTTTTGAAAGCGCGAGCCGTCGCCAGGGCGACGGGACTTCCCGCTCTCGCAGATGACACAGGACTGGAGGTCGAAGCACTCGGCGGGGCTCCTGGTGTCAACACCGCGCGTTTCGCCGGGCCCGAGGCAACGTATGCGGAGAACGTGGATCGATTGCTCGACCTCATGGATGGGCAGGAGAACCGTCGAGCCAGGTTCCGGACGGCGATCGCGCTGGTGGTCGGCGACACCGAACTGGTTGTCGACGGTGTCGTAGAAGGTCAGATCACCGGGGCTCGTCGGGGGAGTGGAGGCTTCGGCTACGACCCGGTCTTCGCGGTGGATGGAGTGACGTTCGCCGAGATGGGTGACCAGAAACACGAGATCAGCCACCGTGCCCGGGCCCTGAGAGCACTGGCGGAGAAGCTGGCCGATTGACCGGCTCGGGCCCATCTGGTCACCCGTCGAGCCGGAGGTTTCACGGGATGTTTGGGTCGGTGGGAGTTTGCCGGCGGCAAACTCGAACCTGTCGAGCTGGAGGTTTCACGGGATGTTTGGGTCGGCGGGAGTTTGCCGGCGGCAAACTCGAACCTGTCGAGCTCTGCTCGACAGGCGTGCGGGCGAGAGGACTCGAACCTCCACGGGCATTGCCCACCAGGTCCTAAGCCTGGCGCGTCTTCCAGTTCCGCCACGCCCGCGTGAACGTGGTGATCCCGGCACATTGTTACATGTGCCGGGATCGTTGTGGGTCGCCGGGGACTTGAACCCCGAACCTGCGGATTAAGAGTCCGTTGCTCTGCCGAATTGAGCTAGCGACCCGGCGCAAGGATAGCGTTGGTTCCGCAGTCGTCGGAAACCAGCATTTCGGCAATGACTCCATCGATCCAACCCATGACCCGATGCCAATCGTCGGTCGAGCGTTTCGCTCGCACCCGCAGGATCCCGTGGGCTAGATGGTTCTTGCGGTGTCCATCTGTAACTCGGATAGGGATCTGCCGAGGCAGACAACGGTCCGGACCAGCACGAACGGTCGTACCGGGCTCCGGAAACCTTGCTGAGTTGCCGGTATTGCAACTCAACATGCGACAATGAGTGCCGCAGCGGCGAGCGGGGCAGGCCCGGGTTGATGGCAGGTAGCTCGACTACCGGTATCGTTGCTCCGAGAAGAGACGGGCTGTAGCGCAGCTTGGTAGCGCACCTGCTTTGGGAGCAGGGGGTCGCCGGTTCGAATCCGGCCAGCCCGACGCATGCTCAAACCAGAGGTTTGAGCATGTTGGAGTTTCGCCTCCGGAGAAACTCCAGTCCGGGATGAGAGGGTGCAGATGACTCGCGACTCGCGACTCTTGTTATCCTTGCGGACGCATTCGCGGGTGTAGCTCAATGGTAGAGCTCCAGCCTTCCAAGCTGGCTATGAGGGTTCGATTCCCTTCACCCGCTCGGCTATGAGGACGGTGGGCCGTCCTCATAGCAACGCGGTAGCGACCTGTGCCCCTGTAGCTCAGTGGACAGAGCAGGAGCCTTCTAAGCTCTTGGTCGGGGGTTCGAATCCCTCCGGGGGCGCTTCCGCCACATGGTGGCCGTAGCTCAGCTTGGTTAGAGCACCTGGTTGTGGTCCAGGATGTCGCGGGTTCGAATCCCGTCGGTCACCCCAAGTCGGGCGTCTGCGCGCCCGTTCGTCAGCTGAGGAGCACCATTGAACACGACCATCACCGACGCGGGACCCTTCGAGAAACTCGTCACCGTGCAGATAGCAGAGGCCGACATCGACAAAGCGAAGTCGACGGTCGCCCGCAAACTCTCCAGAGATCTGAAGATTCCGGGATTCCGGCCGGGGAAAGCGCCTCGTCCGGTAGTCGAGGCAACCGTAGGCGCCGACAGGCTCCGGTCTGAGGCCATCGAGGAGGTGCTGCCTTCAGCCGTAACGGATGCCCTCGAAGAACTCGAACTCGAACCCGCCGCGACCCCCGCGGTGGAGAACATCCGTGATATCGACGAAGGCGTCGAAGTCGACGTCAAAGTCACTCTGTGGCCGGTCCTCGAGTTTGCTCCCGATTACCGAGGGAGGACCGTCGAGGTCACCTCCCCGGACGTGACCGACGAAGAGGTGAACCAGAACGTAGATCGGATGCGTGATCAGTTCGCCGAGTTGGAAACCGTCGGACGCGCCGCCTCTACCGGGGACTACGTGAGCATCAATCTTTCTGCGACTCAGGATGGTGAGATCGTCGAGGAGGCCGCAGCTGAGGATCTTCTCTATGAGATTGGTTCCGGGTCCTTCATCGAGGGCATTGACACCGAACTGACGGGAAGCTCGGCCGGTGAGATCGTGTCGTTCGAAGGCCTGCTCCCGGACGGGTTTGGTGACAAAGCCGGTCAATCGGTGACCTACCGGCTTCTCGTGAAAGAGGTCAAGCAGAAGAAGCTGCCGGACATGACCGACGAGTGGGTCGACGACGTCACCGAGTTTTCCACGGTGGAAGAAATGACCGGGTCACTGCGCGCTCGCATCCGCCAGATGAAGCTGAACTCGGTCAACAACGAGTTCCGTGTCAAGCTCCTCGATCTTCTCGCCGACGAAATGGAAATCGAGATCCCGGCGGCGATCATCGACGGCGAGATGGAGTCGATCTTCCACTCTTTCTCGCACCGGCTGGAAGAGCAGAAGATTTCGATTGCCGACTACCTGCAGATCACCGGACAGGATCAGCAGGCTTTCATCGACGATCTCAACAGCCAGGCCAACCGCAACGTGAGGACCAATCTCTTGCTCGATGCCGTCGTGAAGCATTCGGAAATCGAGGTGGAAGATGCGGAATATGCAGAGCTCATCGGCGCGCTGGCCGCACAGACGGGTTCTGAGACCGACGAGTTGATCGCCCGGTTCGCGGAAACGAACCAGGAGAAAGAGCTGCGCAGTGATATCCTGAGACGAAAGGCGCTCGACGCGCTTCTAGAAGCTGCCGTAGCCGTAGATAGTGAAGGCAATCCAATCGACTTGTCACCGGGCGAAGAATCGGTAGAGGATTCCGGTGTCGAGCCTTCTGACGAAGAGCCCTCGGAGGCCGTAGATGACGAATGAGAACTACCTGGTACCGACCGTTGTCGAGCAGACGAGCCGCGGTGAACGCGGCTACGACATCTACAGCCGCCTCCTGAAAGACCGGATCATCTTCCTCGGGACGCCCATCGACGACACCGTCGCCAATCTGATAATGGCGCAGCTCCTCCACCTCGAATCCGAGGATCCAGACAAGGACATTTTCATCTACATCAACTCGCCCGGCGGCTCGATCACGTCGCTCTTCGCCATCTACGACACGATGCAGTACATCAAGCCCGATGTCAGCACCGTTTGCATGGGGATGGCCGCCTCGGCAGCAGCGGTGATTCTGGCCGGCGGAGCCAAGGGCAAGCGTTTCGGGCTTCCGCACAGCCGGGTCATGTTGCACCAGCCGCATGGTGGAGCCTCGGGACAGGCGACAGATATCGAGATTCAAGCCAAGCTGATCATGCAGATGCGTGAGCAACTCAACCAGATCCTCGCCGATCACAGTGGCCAGGATGTCGAGAAGGTTGCCGACGACACGGATCGAGATTTCTGGTTGCTTGCAGACGAAGCCGTCGAATACGGTGTGATCGATGCGTTGTTGACTAGACGGGAACTGGCGGCCGTTACGGAAGAGAGCTGATCGTTCATGGCGAAATTCGGTGAAGGTGGCGAACTTCTGAAATGCAGCTTCTGCGGCAAGTCCCAGAAGCAGGTTCGCAAGCTGATCGCCGGTCCCGGCGTCTACATATGCGACGAATGCATCGATCTCTGCAATGAGATCATCGAGGAGGAGTTCGCCGGCACCGAGGAACTGGAGTTCACCGAACTTCCCAAGCCGACGGAAATCCTCGCCTTTCTCGACGACTACGTAGTCGGCCAGGAACGCGCCAAGAAGGTGCTGTCCGTAGCCGTGTACAACCACTACAAGCGGGTGCGGGCCGGACTTCAACTTCGCGATGAAGTGGAGCTCCAGAAGTCGAACATCATGCTCATCGGTCCCACCGGATGCGGGAAGACGCTGCTTGCTCAAACCCTGGCCCGGATGCTCAACGTGCCGTTCGCCATCGCCGATGCCACCGCCCTCACCGAGGCCGGCTACGTGGGTGAGGACGTCGAGAACATCCTGTTGCGCTTGCTGCAGGCTGCCGATGGCGACGTGCAGCGCGCCGAACGCGGCATTGTCTATATAGACGAGATCGACAAGATCGCCCGCAAGAGCGACAACCCTTCCATCACACGCGACGTGTCCGGCGAGGGCGTGCAGCAGGCGCTATTGAAGATCGTCGAGGGCACGGTGGCTAACGTGCCTC
>DATIPS010000028.1 GCA_035471805.1 Acidimicrobiia bacterium
AGCTCGTCGGGGGTGATCTCTTTGCGGCGGGCCTCCCCCTCGTCGATCCACGGGCGGAAATCCGACGGCCGGAACTGCGGGAAGTTGAGCAACAGGTTGCCCATGTCCCCCTTGGGGTCGATGATCAGCGCCGGGATTCCAGAGAGAAGCGCCTCTTCGAGCGTCACGATGCCGAGGCCGGTCTTGCCGGAACCGGTCATACCGACGATGACCCCGTGGGTCGTCAGGTGGTGGGATTCGTAGAGGACCTGGTTGCCGTCCCGTTCGCCCGTGCCGGGATCGAGCGTGCCGCCCAGAAAAAGCTCACCTCTACCGACCTCGACCACGCCCAGCTCCTTGCTCGTTGTGTCGGGGATTGTATCCGGACGCGCAGAGGCGGCCCATCGGGCCGCCTCATTCGCGCTCACGTGCCGGAGGGTTTAGGGGATCGTGACACTTCCGGTGGTCGTTGCTGAGCCGCCGGGGCCGCTAACTGAGAGGTCGATCTGGTAGGTGCCGCGTGGCAACCCCTCGATCTGTGCTGTAGCTCCCGCAGCGCTTCTTGGGGAGGTCTGGTCCCCGGTTACGTACCAGATGTATGTGTCGATTTGGCCTGTCGAAGCATTCCCATCTAAAGCGAGCGTACAGGTGATACCGATGAAGTCGTCGACGCAGGTGCTCAGGGATGTGAAGTCCGCCGTTGGGGCAGGGGTCCCGGTTCCCGTGGGAGGTACTTCTGTTCCGCAGCCTTCGACGGAGTTGCTCCCATCGATGGCATAGTCCTCATGAGCCAGATGGGCCGGAAGTGCTTTCACGCTCACGTTGATGACATGCCCTATCCCATCGTCGTCGAAGTGACAGATTTCCACCTTCTTCTCCGGCGCCGGTTTCGCCGCCGCGATGAGCGGCACGGCCACCAGGCCCAAGATGATCATTCCTACAACCGTGATGCGTCGCATCGGGTGCTCCCTCCGCCGGGCTAGTCATGTTGTGTGTGCAACTACTAGCGAGTATTCGACGGATCGAGAAAAACCTTTAGCGCGGGCCGCAATCAGCCGATAAGGGCGGCCTTCAAGGCCTCCTCGAGCTGGTTGAGGTCGTCGAGGTTGTTGAAGAAATGGGGTCCGACCCGTATGCCGGCACCCGGCCGGCCGTCGACGATCACCCCTCGCGAGATGAGTTCCGCAACGACTTGCTGCTCGTTGGCGACCCCCAGTGTGACGGTCCCGCCGCGCAGTTCCGGTCGGCGGGGACTGCGGACCGGTATGTCCAGGCCGTCTGCGATATCGATAACGCGCTGGGTCATATCCAGTGAGGTGGCGCGGATCGTCTCCATCCCGACCTCTCGCACAGTCCGGTAACCCGCCCGGGCCGCGTACCAGGCCGGCACGTTCGGGGTTCCTGAGAGGAACCGCCAGATCCCGTCGGCGTACTCGATTCCGCCCGGCCGGAAAGCGAACGGCTCGACGTCGGCCTGCCATCCCACCAGGCCGGGCCTCAGAACATCGTGGAGGTCCGGGCGCACATACAGCCATCCGGCGCCCGGCCCACCGCAGAGCCACTTGACCGACCCGCCGACGGCGAAGTCGACGTTGAGTTCGGTCAAAGAGAAAGGGAGAGTCCCGGCCGACTGGTAACAGTCCAGAACCACCATTGCACCCATTTCGTGGGCGTGTTCGGTTATGGCCGCGATGTCCTGGATGTAGGCGCTCTTGAACAAGACGTGGCTGAGCGCGACCACCGCCGTCCGGTCGTCGATGGCGTCCAGGAAAGTCTCGGTCGGCACGGTGATACCGTCCCAGCTGCGGGCCAGCTTGATCTCTGCTCCCCGCACGTTCTCCCACAGGTACATGACCGACGGGAAGTTGAGCTCAGAGAAGGCGACCCGGTTGCGCGGCTCCTGCAGGCGGAAACAAGATGCCACGACGCCTTCGGCCACGGTCACGTTCTGCATCATGGCAATGGATCCCGTCGGTGCTCCGACGATCGGGGCGATCTCGTCGCCGACGGTGACCGAGGTCTCCCACCACCCCTCCCTCCATGCCTCGACACCACGCGTCGCCCACTCGGTCGCATACCGGGCGAGTTCGTCCGAGGCGGCTTCGGGCATCGCCCCGAGCGAATGGTTCACCAGGTAGGCGCGGTCGTGAAGTATCGGGAAGCGATCTCGGAGGATGTTCATGGGATCAGTCTACGGGTCGAAGCCCCTGCAGGTTCGGGCCATCGCCCGAACCCGGACGGGGCGTGCGAAGCGCCGTCATGCAAACGGCGGTATGTACCTGGCCGAAGGAAAGGTGCCCTCGACTACATCGATAGCCCAGATGGATCCCTTTGCGAATTCGACTTCGCTCTCGAGAACCGTTCCGGACGCCGATAGGCGCTCGAGCAGCGCCGGGATGATGTCGCCGTGGGAGCACAGCGCGGCCGGCGTGTTGCCGAGTTTCCTCATCAGTTTCTCCAGGCGTTTGGAGCCGCTCCCTTCGAGCAGTGCGCCGCTCCTCTCGACCTTGAGGCCGAGAAGAGCGGCGGCGGGTTCAAAGGTCTGGCGGCAGCGGACGTAGCTGCTGGAGAGCAATCTCTCGACCTGGGCGTCGGCGAGGAAGGTGCCGATCTCATTCGCCTGTTCCCACCCGCGATTGCTCAGCGGCCGCTTCACGTCCTCGCCTTTCCAATCCTTTCGCCGCCCGGCGGTGGCATGTCGGACCAGGTAGATCCGACCAGTCAGGTTCCACCAATTCTCTTGGAGTGAAGTGACGAGGTCGATGTCGTGCTGGTAGGTGAGGATTCGACCGGCGACGGCCGGCGTCGCCCAGACGACTTCATCGACCTCGTCGTTGGGGGCGAAGCTTCCGCCTGTCGCTTCCATGGACCAGTAGTGGACGCGTTTCACCTTGCCGTTGTCGAGGCCGTACCGCATGGTTCCGACGGGTACTCCCGGCTTGCAGACCATTCCGGTCTCCTCGCGGACTTCGCGCAGAGCGGCCCCGAGATCCGACTCTCCCTTGTCGAGCTTGCCTTTGGGAAGTGTCCAATCGCGGTAGCGGTCACGATGAATGAGGAGTATCTCGATTTCGGCTCCGGTGGAGCGCCAGACGACGCCACCGGACGCCAGGACTTCTTCGACCAACGTCAACCTCGCTGACGGACGCTGTTTCGCCTGAACAGGCGAGGCGGCCGCGCAGGTTCGGGCAGGTCGCGCAGATCGATCGAGACGCTGCCGCACACCGAGCATGAACTGCGCTGTATCCCGCCACCGATCGGTTGCGGCGTCTGGTACCGATGCTCGCCCCTTCTGCAGGCGCGTTCGTGGACCCGAAAGACCGTGTCGAGGAACGTGCGCGCCCGGTGCCGGCCCACCAGGTTCCGGCGTGGGCGGGTCGGCGAGGTTGGGACTGTCTCAGTCATGGTCGGCTACTTCTGAGAGTAGTGGCCGGGGGATTCAAATGGCGGCATCCGGGCATCGATCAACGCCACAGCCGCCTCTACCGAACTCACACAGGTCACCAGATCGCCGTTGGTCGAGACGCCTTTGGTGAGCAGTGGAACGAGGTCGGACCACGGAGATCCGACGGCGATCAATGGGATGGGAGCCTTCCCCGAAAACTGGGCTACGAAGTTGACGTTCCAGGTCATCACCAGTTCGGTCAATGTCCCGAGGGATCCGGGTAGCGCGATCGCCGCGTCGGATATGTCGAGCATGGTGCCTATCCGCCGAACCAGGTCCGGCGCCGGCTGCTCGCTGGTCAGGTACCGGTTCGCTCCGGATCTTCCGGGGAAGACCGTCGGTGCTGTGACCCCGATCACTTCACCACCTGCCCCGGCTGCACCGGCAGAAACTGCTTCCATCAGCCCGCCGTAACCGCCGTTGATGACCGTGTGGCCGCGTTCGGCCAGAAGGCCTCCGAGCCTGACGGCGTTTTCATAGTCGACATCGCCCGGTTCTGATTGGGACGAGCCGAACACGCTGATGCGGGACATGACCGCAGCAGGTTAGACCCTTCCGCGCGCACGCGAGTTGGATCCCCCGAAGCGCGAGGTCGTAAGCTGCGCCAACGCGCAACGGGAGGCAAGTTGTTCGAGATTTCATCGGCGGCCGTCGAGGGGGCGTTGAGCGCGGGTGCTTCATATGCGGACGCCCGCACCGTGGTAACGCGTCATCAGCGTTTGGGGGCGGCAGACGGTCGCATCGAAGCGATCGTCGAGGATGAGAAAGCAGGCGTCGGCGTCCGCGCACTGATCGGGTCGTCGTGGGGCTTCTACGCGGTCAACGACTTCGGGAAGGCGCGGGAGGCCGGAGAGAATGCGAGTGCGATCGCCAAGGCCTCTGCTCGCGTGCCGGGCCGGCTGCTGCCGCTGGCGGAAATCCCGATAGTCGAAACCGCGTTCGCAACGCCGGTCCTCGAGGATCCGTTCGGCGTTGGCATCGGGGAGAAGGCCGACCTGCTGGTTCGGGTTACGTCGGAGATGCTCGACGCGCCCGGCATTTCACGCACGAGCGGGAAGCTCGAGTTCTGGGATACCGACAAGTGGTTCGTCTCCTCGCAGGGACACCGGATTCACCAGAACATCGTCGAGTCGGGCTGCGGTATGGATGCTTTGGCGATCGGTGAAGGCGAATCGCAGATACGGTCGTATCCCCAGTCATTCGGGCAGTACGAGACCGGCGGGTTCGAAGTGATCAGGAAGTGGGATCTTCCCGCTCACGTCGGCCGGGTGGCGGAGGAAGCCGCCTCTCTGCTCGGCGCCGACCAATGCCCATCCGGGGTGACGGACGTCGTCCTCGAGGGAAGTCAGCTGGCGCTGCAGATCCACGAGTCGGTCGGCCATGCAGTCGAGCTCGATCGCATCCTCGGCTGGGAAGCCGCCTTCGCCGGAACATCGTTTCTCGATCTCGATCAACTCGGCTCGCTCCGCTACGGCTCGGAGCTCATGAACGTCACTGCAGACGCAACCATTCCGGGGGCTCTGGGGACGTTCGGTTTCGATGATGAGGGAACCCCCGCACAAAGGGTGGCGATAGTCGAGGCGGGGACCTGGGTGGGAGTCCTCTCGGGGCGCGACACCGCCTCAATCGCCGGACTGCCTCCGGGCGGGATGGTGAGGGCCGATGGTTTCTCGCGCATCCCCATGGTCCGCATGACCAACGTCGGCCTCGAACCCGGCCCGCACTCGCTCGAGGAAATCATCGCCGACACCCGGCATGGGATCCTGATGGACGTGAACCGATCATGGTCGATCGACGATCGCCGGCTGAACTTCCAGTTCGGCTGTGAGGTCGGATGGGAGATCAAGAACGGCCGGCTCGGACGAATGCTGAAGAACCCCACATACACAGGGATTACACCCAAATTCTGGGGTTCGATGGATCGTCTGGCCGGCGGTGACCAGCGGGTCCATTGGGGAACACCCAACTGCGGCAAGGGTCAGCCCTTGCAGGTCGGACACACCGGGCACAGTGCTGCTCCGGCGCGTTTCCGCGACGTACGGGTGGGGGTGCTGGGATGAGCCGCTTCGTTGAACTCTGCGAAGACCTTGCCGGACGGGTTCCGGAAGGCCTCGAAGCGCAGGCTTCCTTCAGGGGAAGCCGCAAGGCTCTGACCCGATTCGCGAACTCGTTCATTCACCAGAACGTGCAGGAGGAAGGTGGCGTCCTGACTCTCGAGATCGTCGACGACGGCCGGCCGGCCAGGGCGGCCACGACGCTCACCGACTCTGATTCACTGAATCGGCTGGTTGCTTCCGCCGTGACTGCCGCCGCATTGAGTCCCGTTGATGTGGACTGGACAGGTTTTCCGCCCCACAGCGACATCGGTGACGTCCACCATCACGATCCGGCGACGGCTTCTGCGGATCCCGACGAACGGGCGGCAGTGGTCGCCGATTTCATTTCCGCAGGGCAGGGTTTGTCCGCTGCCGGCTACTGCGACACGACCGAGGAGATCATGGCAATAGCCAATCATCGCGGCCTCCGTTATGAGGGAAGGGCGACGTCGGCGTTCCTCGACGGAATCCACAGGACTGGTGGCTCTGCCGGAAAGGCCCATCGCGGGTCCCGATCGCTCGCCGCCCTCGACGGTCGCGAAGCCGGTGAGGAGGCTGCCGCCATCGCCCGCGCTTCCGTGGGAGCGATCGACGTGGAACCCGGCACCTATGAGGTGATCCTGCGACCCGGTTGCGTCGCAACCATCGGAGCGTTCGTCGGCTTGTTCGCCTTCGGCGGCAAGGCAGCCTCAGAAGGACGTACCAGGGCCGTGCCCGGCACCGCTCAGTTCGATCGGAAGATCTCGATCCGCGACGACGTCACGGATCCGGCTGCTCTGGGCATTCCGATCGACGGGCAGGGAACGCCGAAACGGCCCGTCGAGCTGATCACGAACGGAGTGAGTCGAGGGTTCGTCCACGACCGCCGCACGGCCGCCCGAATGGGCGTCGCATCGACCGGCCACGACTGGGAGTACTCGGCCCAGTTCGGCCCGGCGCCTACCAACCTGTTCATCGAGGGCGGCGACGGCTCCGAAGCCGAGATGATCGCTTCTGTGGAGCGCGGGCTGCTGGTGACCGAGTTCAACTACTGCCGCATCCTCGATCCGACCACTTTGTATGTCACGGGACTGACCCGCAACGGAACCTTCTTGATCGAAGGCGGGAAGGTGACCAAAGCGGTGTCGAACCTGCGGTTCACCGAGTCCTTCTTCGACGTTCTCCGTCAGGGCAACGTATTGGCCCTGGGCGATGACGCCCGTGCGGCGGATTCCGAGTACGGACCCGGGATGGTGCACGCCCCGACCATGCACCTGGCGTCGTGGAACTTCACGGGTGGCGCCGGGGGATAGTCGCGCGCGACTCGTTACTCTGAGCCCATGCCCCGATTCCGAGCCGACCTCGACCAGATAGACCTCTATACGCCGGGTCGGTCAATCGATGAAGTTGCCGCAGAGTTGGGAATCCGCGACGTTGCCAAACTGGCTTCCAACGAGTGCCCGTTTCCGCCCTGGCCGGAAGTATTGGAAGCCATCGCGGCAGCCGGCGAAGGGGTCAACCGCTATCCAGACAACGACCAGCGAGTGCTCCGGTCCGCAACCGCCGCCCACCTCAACGTGCCGGAGGACCACCTGTGGTTCGGGGGAGGGAGCTCGGACCTCTTGCGAGCCACCGGCCTGGCGATGGGCGGCTCCGGCACTTCGACGGTGTACGCGACTCCGTCGTTCGTTCTCTATCGAGTCATCACGCACATAGCCGGCGCCGAGCCCATCGAGGTTCCGCTCACTGCCCGGTGGGTACACGACCCGCCGCGCCTGGTCGAAGCGATAAGGAGCGACACGACCCTCCTCTACTTGTGCAATCCGAACAACCCGACCGGCACATACCTTTCGTCCAGCGATGTGAAATGGATCATCGACCGGGTGCCCGACCGGGTGCTGGTAGTTGTCGACGAGGCGTACATGCACTACGCCGACGCGCCGGATTTCTCCACAGCCGTCCCCCTGGCGCTGGAACGAGACAACGTGGTCGTAACACACACCTTCTCGAAGGTCTACGGCCTCGCCGGGCTGCGCGTCGGCTACGCCGTCGGTTCGCCCGCCACCATTCGGGTGCTGCGCAAGACACAAGCGCCATTCCCGGTCAACGCGATCGCGCAGGCGGCTGCCACAGAGGCTCTTCGCCGGCAGGCTCGTCTTGCCGAGCGGGTCGCCCACAACAGCCGTGAGAGGTCGAGGGTTTCGGCGGCCCTGGATCACCTGGGGGTTGAGCGGGCAGACAGCCAGACGAACTTCCTGTTTCATCGGTTCGCCGACGATCCGTCGGCCCTGGCTCCCCACGGTGTGGTCGTCCGCCCGGGAGTCGGGGGATGGGTTCGCACGACCATCGGCACTGAGGTCGAGAACGACCGGTTCCTGGAGGCTCTGCAGGCCGTCGGCAGCGGTCTGTGAGATTTTTCGTATACCGGGCAGACTCCTAGTCTCGTAGTAGCGACATCACCTTCCCCACCATGCCTCTGGAGTGACCCGTGGAAAGAATCATCAGGCTTCTAGCTCGCGTCGTTCGGAAGTCGCCCTGGTCGATCGTTATCGCCTCTCTCGTAGTCACGGTCGCCCTCGGTTCCTTCATCTCCAAACAGGAGACGACTCAGGGAAACGAGGGCTTCGCTCCCGATGCTCCTGAGTGGACGGCCTCTCTGACGATCGGCGAGAAGTTCAGCTCGAACAGCGAGACGCCGATGCAGGTCCTGTTTGAAGCGAACTCCGGCGACGTACTGACTGTGGACGGATTGCAAGCGTATGCGGCTGCGACCGCAGCAGTCCGCGAGAGCGAGGCGGCACCGTACCTCTCAGAACGGCCGGACGGCGCGATTCAGGGGTTCTTCGGACCGTTGCTGCAGGGTCTCGAGGCGCAAGGAGTCTCGGTTGCCGATCTGGCGGATGACGGTTCGGTCAAAGGGGGATTCAGTGATTCTCTGGACCAGCTCCCTCCGGAGTTCGCAGGGTACTTCACCCAGTTGCTCTCCTCCCAGGGCACCGACCTGAGCGTCCCGTCCTCGAGCGCAGGTTTGATGGTCGTTTGGATGAACGTTGCCGACCTCGACGAGGTGGGCATTCAGGAGATTCAGTTCGACCTGGCCGAGAAGCTGCGAGCGGCATCATCGGATGCGGTGTCGGTGCAGCCCTTCAGTTTCTTCTTGCTCTTCGAGGATCAGGACGTATTCCTCGACGAGATCGGCAGACTGTTCGGAACCGCCTTCGCGATCATCCTCCTGATTCTCGGTTTCGTCTACTGGGTGCACCCGAAGGGGAGGATGACCAGAGCCCGTGCGTTCCGGCGGTCGGCGGCGGACGTGGCTTTGACCATGACCGCGATCATGATGTCGATATCCTGGATGCAGGGCGTGGGCGTGCTCCTGGGTCCCGGCTATCTCGGATGGATCGGCGCGTTCTCGGAGATGCTGCAAATCCTGCCCATTCTCCTGATCGGCCTGGGTGTTGACTACGCCATTCATCTGAACTCCCGCTATCGCGAGGAGATGGGTGCGGGTGTCCCCGTCGATCGAAGCGCCGGACTCGCCACCCGCACCGTCGGCGTGGCGCTGGTCCTGGCGACCGTGACGACCGGCGTCGGGTTCCTAACCAATGTGACCAACCCCGTGCCGGCCCTCAGGGATTTCGGCATCCTCGCCGCCATCGGAATCGGCTCGGCCTTCTGGCTGATGCTCACCTTCTTTCCGGCAGTCCGAATGCTCCTCGATCGGCGTGCCGAGGCCGGCGGGCGCCTCCCGATCGAATCGTTCGGAAAGGGCGGGGACAGGATGCTCCCTCGCCTCATGGGGAAGGCCTCGGTGTTTGCCGAGAAAGCACCCATTCCCACTCTCATCGTGGCCTTCGTTCTCGGCGGGTTGGGAGTCTTCGGGACGACGCAGTTGTCCACGGAGTTCAGCTTCACCGATTTCATCCCGGAAGGATCGGCAATCCTCGAGACGGTCAACGCACTCGATGAGCAGTTTGCCGGTGGTTTCGGTGAGCGGACCCAGGTTCTCATAGAAGGAGACGTCGCAACTCCGGCAGTGCACAACGCGTCCGTTGCCGCATGGCAGGCCATGGCAGACACAGAGCATGTGATCGGTTCGGGCGGAACCGCCGCCGTGGAGTTCCCGGCCAGGATCATCTCATATCTCGCCACGCCGCCCGATTCCGGCGGTGGGCCGCTCTTCAACGCCGAGTTCTCGCAGTTCGCATTCGCCGCCGGCCTTCGGCAGGACTTGACCGTCTCCGCCGATACCGACGTCGTCGCGCTCTATGAAAGGGCTTCGGAACTGGCTCCGGATCAGATGGCCGCAGTACTGGCACGTGCCGATGACGGATCCTACGGCTTCGTGGACATGTCGATCTCGACCAATGCCGGCGAGGGTGCAGTCCAGCAACTCGCCGCCGACCTCGCCCTCGACCTCGAGCCCGTGTCGGCCATCGAAGGGGTTACCGCGGTTGCTACAAACGAGAACATCATTTCGCAGGTGGTCGTGACTTCGCTGTCGGAGTCGCAGCTGAGGTCGCTGCTGATCACGCTGGTTGCGGCAGGAATCCTGCTGGTGCTCAACTTCCTCATCGAGGCACGGCGGCCGTTCCTCGGAGTCATCACGATTCTGCCGGTAGCGCTGGTCGTACTGTGGACGTTCGGAATGATGGCGTGGACCGGGATTCCGTTCGGCCCGGTGACGGCCACGATCTCGGCTCTCGCGATCGGTATTGGTGTCCCGTACACCATCCACATCACACACAGGTATCAGGAGGACCGCCAGCGCTTCGACGATCCTGAAGAGGCGATCCATTCGACCACGCGTCATACGGGTGGCGCCCTGGCGGGTTCTGCCTTCACGACGGTCGCCGGTTTCGGAATCCTGGTGACGTCCTCGCTCGTACCGTTCCAGCAGTTCGGCGCAGTGACGGTCTATGCGATCAGCTTCGCGTTGATCGCGGCCGTGTTCGTGCTGCCCTCCATGCTGGTCCTGTGGGACCGCTGGCACCGGGAACGCGGAGAGCCGGTGGTCGAGCACCGGGACATCGCTCCAATCGACTGATCGTCATCTCCGGTTCGACCGGCGGCTCGTGCACGCGAAGGACGGTGAGTTGTTCCCCGGGGTTGCCGTTCGTGGCAGGATGAGGGAGTGCTCCTTCACGACGATTTCGAGGTCTGGTACGGGTTCAGGGAGGCTGCAGTTCCTCCCCCGGATCACTTTGAGTTCGAGATCCATCTCGGTCCAGATGACTGCGGCGAGATCGCCTACCGACCGGACTATCCATCTGATGAGACACCACGCTGGGAGTGCCGCTTCCACTGGCCGGAAGAGCGACGCTCGAGACTCCACGCCCTGATGGTCGGGCACATGGTGTTCGATTCCCGGTCTGTCCCCCCTCCCGACGACGATTCGGCAGGGGGCGCACTGGAGTCGATGGAAGTCCGTTCCGATGGGCGTTCGTTCAACTACCCGTGGCGGACGCCGGGCCTCGTACCTTCCGTCGTGGTCGAAGAGGTGCGGTCGAGTGTCCCCGCCTATGTCTGGAGCAAGCTAGAAGAGAAGCAGCGGGCCTACGGCCAATCGTGATCCGGGTTTCTCAGCAATGCTGTTGCTCTCCACGGACCACAGTATTGCTGAGAAAAGTGACACAGGTTTCTCGGCAATGTAATCGTTCTCCACGGACCACAGTATTGCTGAGAAACGGGGGCGGGCGACTGATAGCCTCGCAACATGAACGTGACCATCGACGGCGGACCTCTTGGCATTGACGAGGTAGTAGCCGTTGCGGAGGGTCGCGCCGAGGCGGTTCTTCATCATGGTGTCCGTGGGCGGATGCTTCCGGCTCGTGACATCGTTGAACGAGCGGTTGCGGAAGACAGGACCCTTTACGGCGTCACGACCGGCTTCGGTGCCCTGGCCTCCAAACGGATCGATCGGGCTGAGGCCGAGGATCTCCAGGTCCGGTTGCTTCGTTCCCATGCCGCCGGTGTGGGCGACCCTCTCCCAGACGAGCTGGTGCGCTCGATGCTCCTCCTACGGGCCAGGACGCTTGCCCAGGGCCACTCAGGTGTCAGGCCGATCATCGTCGAGCGCTACATCGAGTTCCTCCGTGAAGGGCTCCTGCCCGTGGTCCCCTCTCAGGGTTCAGTCGGGGCGTCCGGTGATCTGGCCCCTTTCGCGCACCTGGCGCTTCCGATCATCGGAGAAGGCTTCCTGAAAGATGGCGACGTGGTCGAACCGGCCGCCCGGGTGCTGGCCAGACACGGGCTGGCGCCGATCCGTCTCCGGGCCAAGGAGGGTCTGAGTCTGCTGAACGGAACCGAGGGAATGCTCTCGTTCGGGGTTCTCGGCCTCCATCGTGCCCGCCGTCTGGCTTCGGCGGCAGATCTCGGCGCGGCGCTCTCCGTGGAGGCCTTGATGGGCAGCTCTCGCCCCTTTCGCTCCGAGGTCCATGCGTTGCGGCCTCACCCTGGTCAGCAAGTTTCTGCAGCACGGATCGCGCACCTGCTCGACGGATCCGGTATCGGGCAGAGCCACCAGGATGATTTCGTCCACGCGGTACAGGATGCCTACAGTCTGCGCTGCGCCCCTCAGGTTCACGGCGCAGTCTTGGACACGCTCGAGCATGCCGGTGGGGTCTTCGACAGGGAGTTGGGTTCGGTCGTCGACAACCCGATCGTCTTCCCCGAGACCGGCGAGTTGGTTTCTGCGGGCAACTTCCACGGTCAGCCGCTCGCCTTTGCCCTCGATTTCCTGTCGATTGCAGTAACCGAACTGGGCAACATCTCAGAGCGACGAACCGACCGGATGCTCGATCCCGAACGGTCGAGCGGACTTCCGGCCTTCCTTTCCCCGAGGCCCGGAATCAACTCGGGCTACATGCTCCTCCAGTACACCGCAGCGGCCCTGGTCGCCGAGTGCCGGGTGCTGAGCCATCCCGCCTCAGTTGAGTCGATCCCTACCTCCGGCAGCCAGGAAGATCACGTGTCGATGGGGTGGGGCGCCGGCCGCAAGTTGTGGCAGGTGCTCGACAACATCAGCCGGGTTCTGGCTGTGGAGATCCTGTGCGCGGTTCAGGGAATCGAATACCGCCGGCCGCTCGAACCCTCTCCCCGGATAGCTGCGGTCGTTCGTCGGGTTCGAGAGGTGGTCCCTCCCCTCGAGGATGATCGCGTGCTCTCGGACGAGATCGAAGCCGTCGCCGACATGATTCGGGCCGGCCACCTCACCTAGCCCGTTTTCGCGCGACATTCAGCCCCTATGAGTGCCGAATGTCGCGCGAAAACGGGGGTTCGCTAAAGTGCCGGGGCCCATTCCGAAGGGAGGCACCATGTCAACTGCAGCACACGAGTCCGCCCCCTTCGGCGCGGTATTCGTCGAGAGGCTCTCGATGAGCTGGTGGGACGGCGAGAGTTTCGCCGAACCCCATCTCGAACCCGTCGGCCCTCTTCCGATTCATCCGGCCGCCCATGTGCTCCACTACTCGAGTTCGGTCTTCGAAGGGCTCAAGGCGCACCGCGGCATGGACGGCGATCTGAGGTTGTTCCGGCTCGACCGCCACATCGAGAGGATGCAGCAGAGCGCCAGACTGCTTTGCCTTCCGGCGCCGGACGCTGAGCTCCTCGAGACGATGATCATCAGCGTCGTCCTCGATGCGAGGGACGCCATCCCCGAGCCGCCCGGTTCGCTCTACCTCCGTCCCACCTTGATCGGCACCGAGGCAAACATCGGCGCGGCCGCCGCCCCCAGCAAGCAGGCCTTGCTCTACGTGCTCGGATCCCCCGTCGGCGACTACTTCTCAGGTGGTATCCGCCCGCTCAAGGTAGTCGTGGAGGAGCATCGACCACGCTCCACGCCTACCTTCGGCATGGCCAAGACCGGAGCCAACTACGCGGCCGCCCTCGGCCTCATCATGGAGGCCAAGCACACACACTCTGCCGATCAGGTGCTGTTCGCGCCGGGGGGTGATGTCCAGGAGACCGGCGCCGCCAACTTCATCCTGCTGGACGACGACCGCGTGCTGACCAAACCGCTGGACCCGTCCTTTCTACCGGGGGTCACGCGGGATTCGGTGCTCGTCATCGCCCGCGATCTCGGGTACGAGGTGGTCGAGGCGGACTTCACGATCGACGAGATGCTGCGGTTCGTCGAACGGGGCGAAGCTGCCTTGTCCGGAACGGCGGCCGTGTTGGCCGGTGTCGGGAAGATCCTCCACGATGGACGGGAGTATCGCGTGGGAAGCGGAGAGGTGGGCCCCAACACGCTGCGCCTGCGCGCCGCCCTGACCGCTCTTCAGACGGGCTCTGCTCCGGATATCCACGGCTGGATCCGTTCGATCTGATTTCGGTTTCTCGGACCGGCCGACGGCGTCTCGCAAACGGCGCGACGAACTAGCGTTGAGGCAGGCAAAGGAAGGCAGACATGAGCGGGCCACGACTCATTCGCGCCCCACGCGGAAACGAGATTTCCACGAAGGGATGGCTGCAGGAAGCCGCCCTGCGGTCGTTGATGAACAACCTCGACCCCGAGGTCGCCGAGAACCCCGATGAGCTCGTCGTCTACGGCGGCCGGGGCAAGGCAGCCAGAAGCTGGGAGGCGTTCGATGCGATCGTTCGTTCGCTGCGCTCGCTCGAGAACGACGAGACGTTGCTCGTGCAGTCTGGGAAACCGGTCGGCGTGTTCCAAACCCACGAGATGGCCCCGCGCGTTTTGATTGCCAACAGCCTGCTCGTTCCCGACTGGGCCGACTGGGAGAACTTCTGGGAACTCGAAGCCGCCGGACTGATGATGTACGGCCAGATGACGGCCGGGTCGTGGATATACATCGGCACGCAGGGGATCCTGCAGGGAACCTATCAAACGTTCCTGGCCATCGCCGAGAAGCGTTTCGGCGGATCGCTGCGGGGCACTTCAACCCTCACCGCGGGATTGGGCGGCATGGGCGGCGCGCAGCCGCTCGCGATCACCATGAACGATGGTGTAGCGCTCTGTGTGGAGGTCGACCCGACTCGAATCCGGCGTCGGATCGAGACGGGCTACCTGGACCTCGCCGCCGCCTCGCTGGATGAGGCGCTGGCACTGTGCGAATCGGCCAAGCGCGAGGGGAGAGGGTTGTCGGTCGGGGTCGAGGGAAACGCCGCCGAGGTGTTCCCCGAACTGCTGCGCCGGGACGTTTCCTTTGACATCGTCACGGATCAGACCTCAGCACACGATCCTCTCAACGGATACGTCCCGCGCGGCCACAGCGTGGAGGAAGCAGCCGGACTCCGGATCGAAGATCCCCGGCGTTACATAGCCGAGGCCAGGGAGTCGATGGCGGCCCACTGTGAAGCGATGGTGGGATTCCTGGAACGTGGTTCGGAGGTGTTCGACTACGGGAACAACCTGCGCGGCGAGGCCGTGTTGGGCGGTTTCGAAAAGGCCTTCGCCTATGAGGGCTTCGTTCCGGCCTATATCCGTGATCTCTTCTGCGAGGGTATGGGGCCGTTTCGTTGGATGGCTCTGTCGGGAGACCCTGCCGACATCGCGGCCACCGATCGGGCCTTGCTCGACCTCTTCCCGGACAACAGGGGCCTCCATCGCTGGATCGAGATGGCTGCAGAGCGGGTCCATTTTCAGGGCTTGCCCGCCAGAATCTGCTGGCTGGGCTACGGCGAGCGTGACAAAGCCGGCGTCGCTTTCAATGAACTCGTCCGGAAGGGTGTCGTAAGTGCTCCGATCGTCATCGGTCGGGATCATCTCGACTCCGGCTCGGTGGCTTCGCCGTACAGGGAAACCGAGGGCATGGCCGACGGGTCGGACGCGGTCGCCGATTGGCCGATTCTCAACGCCCTCCTCAACACCGCGTCCGGCGCAGCCTGGGTGGCGGTTCATCATGGAGGCGGGGTCGGAATGGGCAAGTCGATTCATGCCGGCGCCCAGGTGGTGGCCGACGGGACCGACGAGGGTGCTCTCCGGCTGTCCCGGGTACTGACCAACGACCCGGGCACCGGTGTGATGCGGCATGCAGATGCCGGCTACCGGATCGCCAGAGACGTGGCGAGAGACCGTGGAGTGACTATCCCGATGCTCGAGGCATAGGCGTTGGCGCGTCGAATCTGCAGTTTCTGTGCCAAACCTGAAGATCAGGTTGCACACCTCCTCGCCGGGCATCGTGACGTCGCGATTTGTGACGAGTGCGCCCGCCTTGCCGTCGAAATAACCGGCGAGCACGCGTTTGAGCAAACTTCCGGTGACCTGTTGCTCACGGGCATCGGGCTGATGATCACGAACGACCCCCGTCAGAAGGGACCGATCGAAGGTGGAGCCATCGCGGTTCGCGGTGGGAACATCACGTGGATCGGTCCCGAACGCGAGCTTCCGTCGAGATACCGGTCGCTGATCACTCTGGATTGCGGAGGGCGGACGGTCCTTCCCGGATTCGTGGACTCACACACCCATCTCGTCTACGACGGGGATCGAGCCGAGGAGTTCGGCCGCCGGATGCGTGGCGAAGATTACGAGTCGATCATGGCGGCCGGTGGTGGAATCCAGGCCACAGTCGCGGCGACGCGGGCGGCAGGGCCCGACCGGCTGCTGGATCTGGCGCTGGAACGAGCCGACCGGATGCTGTCCCTCGGCACGACCACCGTAGAGATCAAATCGGGCTACGGACTCGACACCCTCACCGAACGGCACATGCTCGAGGTCGCCGGCGAGATAGGGCGCCGCCTCCCCATCGACGTGGTCTCCACGTTTCTCGGAGCCCATGCAGTCCCGGAGGAGTATCGACGTGACCGCGATGCCTACCTATGGCTCATCGAGGAAGAGATGCTGCCGGCGGTCGCTCCGGTGGCCGCCTATTGCGACGTCTTTTGCGATGCAGGAGTCTTCTCGGTCGACGAGGCCCGCCGTGTGCTCGCTGCAGGTCGTCGGCACGGGCTTCGTCCGCGCTTGCACGCCAACCAGCTGGGCGACACAGGTGGCCTCGAGCTGGCGGTCGAGATAGGGGCCATATCGGCCGACCACCTGGAGCATGTAACCGTCCGGCAGGCGTCGTTGCTGGCAGATGCCGGCGTGGTGGCGGTACTTCTTCCGGCGGCCTCCCTGTCCATGCGATCCAAACAGGCTCCCGCTCGTCTGCTTCGAGACGCGGGAGCGATCATCGCCCTGGCGACCGATTGCAATCCCGGAACGTCGAACGTCGAGTCGATGCAGTTCGTGGTGGCTTTGGGGGCGCTGGAGATGGGCTTGACGGTCGAAGAGTCGATCTGGGCGGCGACCCGCGGGGGAGCACTCGCCGTCGAGGAGCCGGACAAGGGCTGGTTGCGGGTGGGGGCCGTTGCCGATCTACATGTGTTGGACACGGACAACTACATCGACATCGCATACCACCCGGATCGATCCGCAACCTGGAAGGTGATCAAGGACGGCCGGGTGGTAGTCGGTTGAGAGCGGATCTCAATCCCTGCCAGACCGCCACGCTCGTCGCCGGGCGCGACTCGGGTGGGTCTGCTCTTTACGGTGCCGGGCGTTCGTTGTACTTTCTTGGTTCATGAAGCCTTTCTTCCTGCACGAACACCCGATTGCGATGGCGCATCGGGGAAGCCGCGTGCTGTGGCCGGAGAACACCATGGTTGCTTTTCAGGGGGCGGTTGATCTGGGTTTTCGCTATCTGGAGACCGACCTGCACGCCTCGGCAGATGGTGTTCTCGTTTGTTTTCACGATGACACGCTCCAGCGGACGACCGATGCCACCGGGCAGGTCGAGCACCGTACGTTTGCCGAACTGGGGAGGATCGACGCCGGCTTCCGCCACGACCCGCTGGGCGGTTTCCCGTTTCGGGCCAGGGGAGTGGGCATACCGTCTCTGGAGGAGGTGGTGGTGTCCTTTCCTGATGTGCATCTGACCCTCGACCTGAAGCAGTCGGGCATAGAGAGCCTGCTCGCGGAGTTCATCGACCGGTTCAAGCTCCATGACCGCGTCATCGTCGGATCGTTCAAGGACGGTCGGATTGCGAGGTTCCGCCGGCTGGCGGGATCATCCGTGGCTTCATCTTCCGGCCCGTGGGAAACGCGCGCCATCTGGGCCGCTTCGCGGGTAGGGCGATCGTTGAACATCCGCGCGGACGCGATGCAGGTACCGGTGTCTTACGGACGGACGACGGTGGTCGATGCCAGGTTCGTGCGTGCAGCTCACGAAGTCGGCAAACAGGTGCACGTTTGGACCATCAACGAAGCGGAGGAGATGCACCGGCTGCTCGACATGGGGGTCGATGCGCTGATATCGGACCGGCCGGACGTCCTGAAGCAGGTGCTGAGGGATCGGTCCAACCTCTGATCGGTTCTCTGCAATAACCGAGGCCCCGGCAGGGGGTGCCGGGGCCTCAGGTGTGCACGGCCTCTTGTTCGGCCGGCGCCAGGGAAAACCCGACCGCAGGCGACGTGCACATCAGGCCTCCCGTCGGCATGTGCCCGGAAACCTAAACGTTTCTTCGACGGCATTTGGTGGAGCGGACGGTAACCCGGCTAGCCGACGACCGGTTTGTGGCTCGGTCGGGCCGCCTCGAACGAGTCGACCAGTGAGGAGTGCTCCATCGTGATCCCGATGTCGTCGAGCCCCGCCAGCAGGCGATGCCGTACGAATGGGTCGAGGTCGAAATCGGCGGTCAGGCCGGGCGCCTCGACGACCATGTCGACCAGGTCGACGGTCACCTCGGCGGCCGGATCCTCTGCGGCCAGATCGAGTAGATACTGCACTTCCTTTTCGGAAAGGACGACCGGCAGCAGGCCGATCTTGGTGCAGTTGGTGAAGAAGATGTCCGCGAAAGAGGGGGCGATGATCGCCTCGAATCCCCAGTCTTGCAGGCCCCACGGAGCGTGTTCCCGCGAGGACCCGCACCCGAAGTTCGGCCCGGAAACGAGCACGGAGGCTCCGGCATACTCGGGCTTGTTGAGTACGAAGTCGGGGTTCAGCTCGCCATCCGGCTTGCGTCGCCAGTCCCAGCAGACGAACTCGCCGTAGCCCGTCCGCTGTGTGCGTTTGAGGAACTGCTTCGGCATTATCTGGTCGGTGTCGACATTCGCCCGCGGCAGCGGTGCCATGGTTCCGACCACCTTCTGGACGGCTTTCATGTCATGCCTCCCCAGGTGCGGACGTCGACGAATCGGCCGGCGATCGCGGCCGCCGCGGCCATCTCGGGACTCACCAGATGTGTCCGTCCGTCCTTGCCCTGTCTTCCTTCGAAGTTCCGGTTCGAGGTCGAGGCGCACCGGTCGAAGGGGTCCAGGATGTCCGGGTTCATTCCCAGACACATCGAGCATCCGGCATCCCTCCACTCGAATCCTGCCTCGATGAAGATCCGGTCCAGCCCCTCTGATTCGGCTTGAAGCTTCACCAGTCCCGAACCGGGGACGACGATCGCCGAGACATTGGGCGCCACGTGTTTGCCCTCGATGACGCCTGCCGCCGCCCGCAGATCCTCGATCCGGCCGTTGGTGCAGGAGCCGAGGAACACCTTGTCGAGTTCGATCCCGATGATCGGCGTGCCGGCTTCGAGACCCATGTACTCGAGGGCCCGTGCCGTCGAATCTCGGTCTATGGGCTCGTCGAAGTCTTCCGGGGAAGGTATCGAACCGGTGACCGGGAGGGTCTGTCCGGGATTGGTTCCCCACGACACATAAGGCTCGAGGTCGGATGCATCGATCGATATCTCATGGTCGAAAGCCGCTCCTTCGTCGGATTGGAGCGATTTCCAGTATGCGACCGCCTCCTCCCAATCCTGGCCGCGCGGAGCCCTGGGGCGGCCCTTCAGGTAGGAGATGGTGGTGTCGTCCGGAGCAATCATTCCGGCGCGTGCTCCGGCTTCGATGGACATGTTGCAAATCGTCATTCGCCCTTCCATCGACAACCCGCCAATGGTGGATCCCCGGTACTCGATGACGTAGCCGGTGGCACCGGCTGTGCCGATCCTGGCGATGATGCCGAGAATGATGTCCTTGGCGGTAACACCCGTGGGGAGGTCGCCGTCGACGTTGATGGCCATCGACCTGGGTTTCGACTGCGGAAGGGTCTGGGTTGCCAGCACGTGCTCGACCTCGGAGGTGCCGATGCCGAAGGCGAGCGCCCCGAACGCGCCGTGCGTGGCCGTGTGGGAGTCGCCACAAACGATCGTCATCCCGGGCTGGGTGATCCCCTGCTCGGGTCCTATGACGTGCACGATCCCCTGCCGGGGGTCATCCAGGCCGTAGAGGGTGATGCCGAACTCGGCGCAGTTGGCGATCAGTGCGTCGATCTGCTGCTTCGAGAGGGGATCGGTGATACCGAACTCGCGACCGGTCGTCGGCACTCCGTGATCTATGGTGGCGAGGCTGAGATCCGGCCGCCGTACCCGCCTTGATGCCAGCCGCAAGCCGTCGAACGCCTGCGGCGATGTGACCTCATGTACGAGGTGGAGGTCGATGTAGAGAAGGTCTGGTTCCCCCACCGCCGAGTAGACGACGTGGTCGTCCCAGACCTTGTCGAGAAGCGTTCTCTTCAAAGGGCATCCTCCTGTGAAGGCGACAGCGTAGCGGAGGCTCCGTTCGTGTCATGGCCGGCGCTCCTCACTGCGGGGCGGGATCTTCTTCCCTCATGCCGCCGAAGATCGGGTCCAGCACGTCGGCCAGATCCCCCAGGCCCGCCGCCCGCGACTCGGCGACCACGAGAACTGCTCCCTCCCAGTCCGAACGCATCAGGCGGTGCTGCGCATCGAGCCAGTAGGCCGCTCTCTTCTCGCCTTCGTGATACTGATCGATCCGCCACCACTGCCCGTTGATGGCCTCATCCCAGCCGACGGACACGAGATGCGATTCATCGGCGGCGCGCCCCGTCCGGTCGTCCAGAACCCTGATCGCCTTGAGGTGGCCTGCTTCGAATGGGATTCGCACCAGAACCGGATACAGCGCGAAGCGGGGGATCGTCGTCTCGTCCTCACAGGTGTAGCTGACGGGCTCTGCGTCTCCGATGGCGAACGAGTAGGCGGTCCAGGTCGGTTCGGGCGGGGCCGTCAAAGACAAGCTCCCGTGCCAGGAACCGACGAACCCTGCCTCCGCCAGCGCCAGGGTTTCCTCGACGAGGAGGGAATCTGCCAGGTGGGTGATGATTCGCCGTCGGGCACCGATGTGGTTGCTCCCCTGCTGGATCCTCTCCCAGATCGTCCCCGCGTCGAAGGCGGGCGGTACCCGGCCCCGATCCCATTTGTCCGAGGCACGGCGGAAGACCCTGGATACCCGTCCCTCGGTCACGACACGGCCTTCTCGAAAGCTGCAACGGTCGCGGTGTCGTATCCAACGAGCCGCACTTCGTCGATGGCCCCCGGGTGTCCGTCCAACCAGCGACGGCAAGCATCGGCGATCACCGCCGTCGCCTCTTCCAGCGGGTATCCAAAGATTCCCGCCGAAATAGCGGGCATTGCCACCGTCCGCGCGCCGATATCCGCAGTCGCGGCCAGTGCCGCCGACACGGCGGCCCGGAGGAGCTCCACGTTGTTCCCCCCGCGACGGTATCGGGGTCCGACCACATGGACGATCCACCCGGCCGGCATCGCACCCGCCCGGGTGATCGCGGCACTGCCGGAGGTGAGCGGGCCGTTGCGGCGGATCCAGTCGTTGGACTCTTCCTGCACGACCCGGCCACCGGCACGCACGAGCGCCGCCGCCACCCCGCCGCCGTGAGCGAGTTGCTCGTTGGCCGCGTTGACGACGACGTCCACGTCCTGTTCTGTGAGGTCCCCGTGCACCACGCGGACCGATCCGGCAGACTCACTCATAGCGTCAGGCTACCGATTGTCCGGCCGCGTCGATACAGTCGGAGTATGAAGACCCTCGTTTCGGTCGCGTTTCTAGTCATTGAGGTCGGCGGCGTCTTCGGCCCTGCCTCCGCCGATGCGGTGGCAGTCTCCAGCGGTGAGATCGAGGTGACCATCTCGGTTGTGGTCGATGGCGCGCCGGCGACCGTCGTCGCCCACCTGGTGGACCCCGGTGACGATCGCTCCATCGTGACCCTGATGAATCGAGGTGAGGGAGAGTATGCGGGTACTGCGCTCACAGAGCGTGCCGACCTCGTTGTGAT
Organism: Acidimicrobiia bacterium; assembly: GCA_035471805.1. Lineage (NCBI taxonomy): Bacteria > Bacillati > Actinomycetota > Acidimicrobiia > Acidimicrobiia bacterium. The sequence continues at coordinate 21,576 of DATIPS010000028.1, forward strand.
CTTCGAGGCCATCTGGGCGGACGGATCCTCGAATCTGTCCAGGCGAGTGGCGCTGGTCGAGCTCGGAGTCGACCCTGCGGTGCTGCTCGATGAGGCGGCTGCAGGGCAGGAGGACCGAGTCGTCGCTCTCGACGCTGCTACCGAACGCTGGGGTTGGGCGGCTCTCGCCCTCGGTGCCTCGTCGCTGTCGCTGCTCGCGTGGTGGGCGCTGGCCGACTATCCGAAGCTGCGACGTTCTGAACCGGACGGGTCGCCCGATCAGACCTGATCGGGAGAGCGAACCTCGGCTTCCTCTCTTGCCCGCTCTATCTGACGCGTGTTGAGGACGGGCAGGGCCGCCAGGAAAAGCAACGCGTAGACGACTCCTCCAACATAGAAGGGCATGCGCAGTGCAAGGTCGCGGGACCACACGCCCTCCACCAGCGTGACTATCGCCCCTCCGGCCAGCATCCCCAGCGGCATCATCCCCCAGGCAAGGAAGCGGTAGACGCTATTGACCCTTCCGAGGAGTTCGTCGGGGATGATCGTCTGGCGCAGTGAGACGGTAATCACATTCCACAGCACCGCCAGAAAGCTCCCCACGAAGAACATGACCCACACGACGATCCAGCTGGAGGTGACCCCGGTCAGTACGAGGGTGACCCCGGACCCGAGGAGCGTGAGAAAGAGGGAAGACCCCGGGCCGATGGCTTTGCTCACGCGGGGAGCAGTGAAGCTTCCTATTACACCTCCAACAGCACCGGAGGTCATCAACAGTCCGAACTGGGATGCGTCGAGTTCGAGGATCTCCTGGACGAACAGCACATAGGTGGCGAGTGCCATCGAGAACATGGCGTTCATCACGCCGAGGATGATCCCCATCACTCGTAGCAGACGGTGTTTCCAGAGCCAGGCCAGTCCTTCCTTGATCTGACCGATGAACGACGGCCGGTCCACAGCCTGCTCGACGACGAACGATCCGCGCAGGGTGAAGAGGAGCGCGGCCGAGACGGCGAAGGTGACGGCGTCAACGAAGAAGGGGAGAGAGAACGCGACGGCGATGATGAATCCGCCGAGCACGGGGCCGAGCAAGGAGTTCATGACCATCTCGCCGCCCCACATCCGTCCGTTGGCCTTCTCGAGCAGTGCCTTGTCGACGATCGACGGCATCAACGTCTGGGCGGCGTTGTCACGCAGCACCTCGGCGAATCCAAACAACAGCGCCGACGCATAGAGCACGCCGAGCAGCAATCCGGCGCGCTCCGGGGTCGCCGATGTCCCGGCTGCGATCGCGTCGGGGGCGGCCAGGTCGGAGCCGGCCAGCAACACAACGAACGCAACCGCCAGTGTCAGAGCGAATCGGAAGGTGTCCGTCCAGGCGACCAGCTTCCGTCTATCGACCCGATCTGCGATGACGCCGGCCGGGAGCGTGAAGACCAGCCAGGGAATGCGGGTGGCGACACCGATGAGGGCTATCTGCAGCGGATCACGGGTCACCGCCGATGCGAGCCACGGATAGGCGACGGTGGAGATGCCGTCGCCGAAATTGGAGACGACGCTGGACGTCAGCAGGGTCCAGTAGTTCTTGCCGAGTTTCTGCTCGCTGCTGCTCAATGGACCCTCTCCCACGATGTCGAGAGGTTACAGACGACTGAGCCAGGAGGATTTTCTGCGTGTGCGCAGCGCCCACCAGATGGCGACCGAGCCGATCGCACCGGCTAATGCAGCTCCAGAGATCACCGGTACCGGCTTCGGAAGGGTTGCCAGCCGAGTTCGCAGTGTCACCGGCCGGTCGAACTCCATCACGAGCCAGTCGCGGTCCGACGCGATCTCTTCCAGCTCCTTGTCCGGATTCACGACCACCGGGTGTCCGACCGTTTCCAGCATCGGCAGGTCCGTGATCGAGTCCGAATAGGCGTAGGAATCCTCCAGGTTCAGGCCCTCTCGCTCCGCCAGTTCGAGGATTGCCTCTGCTTTTCCCGGTCCGTAGGCGTAGAACTCGAGCTCACCCGTATAGCGCCCGTCCGGGCCGGACTTCGAGCGTGAGGCGATTACGTCGTCGACTCCCAGGTAGACGGCCAGGGGGCGTACCACCTCCTCCGGGCTCGAGGAGATGATCACGACTTTGCGTCCTGCCCGGTGGTGCTCATCGATGATGGCCAGCGCCTCGGCATACACGAGTGGGGCCACGATCTCGTCCACGGTCTCTCGCACCAGTTCGCCGACCTGGACGCGATCCCACCCCTTCGTCAGCGCCAGGAGCTGCTCCCGCACCTTCTCCATCTGGTCGTGATCGGCCCCCACCATCACATAGACGATCTGGGCGATCCCGGCTTTGAGCAGCGCGCGCCGGTTGAGCAGGCCTGCTTTGTAGAGGGGGCGCCCGAACGCGAGGGTCGACGACTTGGCGATGATCGTCTTGTCGAGGTCGAAGAACGCCGCGGCGTGCGGCGGTTCGGACATCCCGCCTGATGGTGTGTGTTTGTCGATCACCGCTTGAGATTGTAAGCGATGAGCCATCAGCACGGGCCATGTGCAGCGCGCCCGGCCCGTGATCGGGATCGTCGATCGCCTGTCGGTCCGTCGACGCGATGGCCGGACCCTCCATTCAGCCATGAAAACCATGGCTTGACAAGGGGTTGTATGTGCCTGCGGTGCCTCATACGTTTTCGGTGTCGAGCAGCGAGGTTTCGTGACGGCATTGACCATATGGACTCGAGGTGACGGGCTTCTGTCTGTCCTGGCTCCGATCGGGCTGGCGGCCGCGGCCGGAACCTGTTTGCTGATCGATCTGGATCCGAATGGACCTTCGTTCGGTGGTACGGGGTCACTGGCTGAGCTGGTTCGCTCGGGCCCGCGCCGGGATGATCTCCGTCCACATGCAGGTGGCCCGGCGGTGCTGGCCAATGGGGGCGTGGACCCCGGCGAGGCAGAGGCGGTGGTGCGGGCGCTGATCGAGGGATGGCCGTACGTCGTGTTGCGCAGCCCCTCCGACGCCGGCCTGTTCGCTCCGGTCGTTCCTGTATACCCGTTGCTGCCCGGCGCCCTCAGTCCCTCGCCGGATCGCTTCTGCGTCTTCCAGAGAACCGGTTTCTATGCCGAACGCGGCCTTGAAGGGATAGAGATACCCCGCCCCGGCGGCGGCACCGTGCGAAGCCTCCTGCACGGTTCTGTGCCGGCCCGGAACCGGTGGGTACGAGCCTGGCGGCCCGTATGGGAGCACTCATGGAGCTGATCGAGCGACTGGTAGCCGGGGTCATCGATTCGAACGTCCCGCTCGACCGAGCAGGGCTCCAGAGCGCCATCCCGGATCTCTTGAGAGAAGAGGCGCCGCTCGCACCACCCGGCACGGCTGAGCTGGTGATCGATGCGCTGATCGGCATGGGGCCGATTGAACCGCTGTTGCGAGACGATCGCGTGTCGGACGTTCTGGTCAACTCTCCGGATGATGTCTGGATAGAACGTGACGGTCGGCTCGAGAAGACCACCGTCCGATTCAAAGACGGCGACGACATAGCGGCCGCCGTCGAGCGGATCATCGGACCTCTTGGACTACGTCTCGATCTGGCCTCTCCGACCGTCGACGCACGGTTGCCCGACGGCAGCAGGCTGCACGCAACGATTTCCCCGATTGCAGTGGACGGGCCCGTCGTCGCGATCCGCCGATTCACGCAAGCGGTCGGAAGCCTGGATGATCTCGTCGCTTCCGGAGCCGTAGATCAAAGGGGGGTCGAGCTTCTCCACGACGCCGTGATCCGGAGGCAGAGTGTCCTGGTGGCAGGCGGCACCGGGACGGGCAAGACCACCCTGCTGAACGTCCTGTCCCGGGCGATCCCGTCCGAGGAGAGGGTTGTGACCGTGGAAGACGCCGCCGAACTCGCACCGTCCGGTCACGTGGTGCGTCTCGAGTCGCGGCCGGCCAACGCCGAGGGCCGTGGAGAAGTCACCCTTCGCCATCTCGTCCGGGTCGCTTTGCGGCTTCGACCCGACCGGATCATCGTGGGTGAGGTGCGGGGCCCTGAAGCGCTCGACCTCGTCGGTGCACTCAACACCGGACATCGAGGCTCGATGGCGACCGTGCACGCCAACAGTCCGGAAGAGGCACTCCTGCGTCTGGAGACGCTGGCGCTGATGGGTGGCGGCGGATTCGACGCCCGGACCATCCGGACTCAACTGTGGGCCGCCGTCGACGTCATCGTTCAGATGGGAAGAGATCGATCCAAGCGTCGAATCATCTCGATCGTCCATATCGATGGGGAGAGGCTCGAGGAGGTCTACCGGTCATGACCGGAGCGATCATGACCGGAATCGCCGTCGCGGTGGGCGTGCCGTGGGTGATCGTCGGAGTCGCCGTGGCCTCCATGGTGGAACCGTGGTTCGGGATTCTCTGCTTGCTGGCGCTGTTCGTTCTGAGACGAGATTCGGCTGCTCGATGGTCGGTCGATATCCGGTTCTGCCGGGGTATGGCCGACGAGTTGCGAAGCGGTTCGTCTCTGAGGAGAGCTCTCGAAACCTCGGCGCGAGACATCGACGAGCACAGGCTGGCGCGCGCCTGCCGGATCGGCCGCCCGTTTGATGAACTCGCCACTGCGGTCGAAGCGTGCCTGCCGCTCGTGGGCCGCGCCGCGGCCAACGCCGTTCGCATTGCAGGGGAGAGCGGCGGGCGGGTGGCTGACACATTCGAGGCGATCGCGCTTCTGGCATCAGACGAACACGAGATGTCCAACGAGCGGCGCGTCGCGACCGCCCAGGTGCGGATGTCGGCGGCCGTCATCGCCGTGCTGCCGCTGATTCTCCTGGTGATTCTCGCCGCGACCGGCCGTATGGATGCGCTCACCTCCGGAGGGTCGGTGACCCTCTGGTTCCTGGCTGCCGGGTTCGTCCTGATCGCAGCCGGTCTCCTGTCGATCTGGCGAATGGTCCATCTGGCGGAGAGGGTTTGATGGTGACGGTGACGGTGGCGGCGGCTGCCTGTGCCTTCTCCCTGCTGCGTAGAAGCGCCGGGGAGCGGCTTGCGTTCGCTGCCGCGTCGCTCGTCGTGGTGCTCGGCCTGGATCTTGCCGTTGGTCTTGCGTGCGCGGCTGTGTGGGTTGCATTCGCTTTGCGTAGACCGTCTGATGGACACCCCGCGGTCGACATGCAGGCCATCGCAGGCGCCCTGGTGGTAGGTGCTGCAGCCGGACTCAGCCTGCAGGGATCGCTGGAGACGGCGCGGGCAGCCGTCGGAGCAGGAGAGCGAGCAGAGTTGGAAAGGCTTCTGCGAGATGCTCGCTACCTCGGACTGGCAGCTGCGCTGGGCAGATCGAAGGGTGATGCCGCGCCGCTCTTTGACCGATTGGCTCGAGCGCAGGTGAGCGGTGCCCCTCTGGCGGCAACGGTGGCCGCTTTCGCCGCCGAGGAGCGAGAAACGCGGCGGGCGGCTCGGATCGAGTCGGCCAGAAAGCTACCGGTCAGAATGACGATCCCGCTGGCGCTGCTCGTGCTCCCCGGCTTCCTTCTGCTCACAGCCGGTCCCGCCGCGGTCGGGTCGATTCAAAGGATGCTCGGTCCCTTGTTGCCCTGAGGATTTCCCCCCGGAGCCGGCCGGAGTCCGGCGCCCGGCAATTTGCCGGATTGCGTGAAAGGAACTCACCCATGTGGATGAGAGTCACGATGGAAGACGGACAGAGCACCGTGGAGTATGTGCTGGTGTTTCTTGCTGCGGCGACGCTTGCCATGGCGCTGGTCGGTTGGATCGGAGGATCCAGTTTGATCCCGTCCTTTTTCTCTTCTGTGATCAACAAGGTCATCGGATTCGTTCGGTGATGCGCAGAACGATGGCAGTCGAGCGGGGCTCGGCGACGGTTGAGTTCGCCCTCGTCATCCCGGTCGTTCTGCTGGTGCTGGTCGCTCTGGTGGAGGTGGCGGTGGTGGCACGGGTTCAGCTCGAGTTGCTGGGTGCAGCCAGGCACGGTGCACGGATAGCCGCCACCAATCCCGACCCTGCTGTGGCCGTCGACGCAGTGCGCGGAGCCTTGAACGATGGGCTGGCCCGAGACGTGATGGTGACGGTCGAGCGCCCTGCCGTGGTCGGCCGGGAAGCCGTTGTCCGTCTGTCGCTCACCCATCATCTGGCTGCAGTCATCTTCGGCGGGGTGCCTGTCGACCTGTCGGCTCGATCGGTGATGCGCGTCGAGTTGTGAAGGGTGACGATGGTTCGGTGACCGTCGTGCTGGCGGCGGTGATCGGACTGATGGCCGTGCTGGCCGCCTGCATCGGTGGGCTGGCACAGATTCAACTCGCCCGTGAAACGGTTCAAGTGGCGGCAGATTCGGCGGCGCTCGCTGCTGCACCGGTGACCTTCAGGCCGTTCGGAGCGAGCGGATCGGCGATCGAGGAGGCCGCCAGGTTTGCGACCGCCAACGGGGGGACTCTGATCGAATGCACAGGGTGCGAAACCGACGCCTCGTGGAGGTCCCGCGTCGTCCGCGTAGAGGTGGCGGTCGAGGTGAATGTGCTGGGGCTGGGATCAATCACCGTTGCCGCCGTCTCTGCCGCCGAGTTCGATCCGGTAGGGCTGTTGGGTTCCTCCGCTGCCGGGGATCCGACGCGATGAAGTAGCTTGATGGGATGGCCGAATGGCATGCCTTGAGTATCGAAAACGTGGTGGCCGGATTGAAGACGGACATCCGTGCCGGATTGGCTTTCGACGAAGCCGCCCGACGCCTCGAAGAGGTTGGTCCCAACGAACTCGGGGAGAGCAAGGGGCCCGGCCGATGGCGGATACTGGTTTCGCAGTTCAGCGACATGCTCATCTTCGTGCTGCTGGTTGCGGCCGTGGTCAGCGGTGCATTGCTTCAGGAGTGGATCGATGCCGGGGTGATCCTTGCGATCGTGGCACTCAACGCAGTTATCGGATACACGCAAGAGGTTCGCGCCGAGGATGCCCTGGCAAGGCTCAGGGAGATGGCGGCTCCCACAGCACTCGTCGTGCGCGGCGGGTCAGAGATCGACATTCCGGCAACCGAGGTCGTCCCCGGTGACCTGCTGGTGATGGAGGCGGGCGACAAGGTGGCGGCAGACGCTCGCGTGGTTCGGGCCGTTCATCTTCAGAGCGAAGAGGGGACTCTCACTGGTGAGAGCCTGCCGGTTTCGAAGACCCTCGAGCCCGTCGCTGCCGATGCAGGAACGGGCGACCGGCGCTCGATGGTGTTCGCAGGAACGGTGATCGCGGCGGGACGCGGTCACGCGATATGCACGGCAACAGGCCCCTCAACCGAAATGGGAAAGATCGCCGAACTGCTCGACCCGGAGGATCATCCGTCGCCGCTCTCCATCGAGCTGGCTCGCGTTGGTCGCCGGATCGCCTGGATCACGCTGGGCATCGCCGTTGTCATCTTCCTGCTCGGCATGGCTCGCGACCAATCGATGGAGACGGTGCAGACCGTCTTCCTGATTGCAGTGGCGCTGGCGGTCGCCGCCATTCCCGAAGGTCTACCGGCCGTTGTCACGGTGACTCTGGCCAGGGGGGTGCAGACGATGGCGAAGAACAACGCCATCGTTCGCCGGCTTCCCGCCGTGGAGGCTCTCGGGGCCGCCTCGGTGATTTGCACCGACAAGACGGGTACTTTGACCCGGAACGAAATGCGGGTGCAGGCGCTCGAGTTCGCCGACCTTCACACAGTGCCGGCGGAGGCGGAGGGGGCCGACGGGAGGGTCTGGCGGTATGCACAGATCGCCGCCCTCTGCAGCGACGCACGGAAGGTGTCCGACGGATACCTCGGCGATCCGACCGAGGTTGCCCTCCTCCGTTCGATCGACCCGACGATTCTCCGTGTGGACGATGTGCGAGCTGCCAACCCCCGACTGGACGAGGTTGCTTTCGACTCCTCACGGAAGATGATGACCACTCTCCACCCGGCCGGCGAGCGATTCCTGATCGCGGTCAAGGGAGCACCGGAGGTCGTATTGAGCCGATGTACTTCGTTCGAGCAGCGCGACGGTCCGGTTGAACTGGATGCCGAACGGCTTCACGCGGCGATGGGCACTGCGACCGGGTTCGCGGCGAAGGGACTCCGCACGCTCGGGTTCGCATACCGCCTGATGGAACAGGCTCCGTCCGACCTGGCGGCCGCCGACCACGACCTGGTATTCGTCGCCTTGGCCGGGATGAGCGATGAGCTGCGACCCGAAACCCGCGGTGCGATCGATGATGCCCGATCAGCCGGCGTGCGGGTGGTCATGGTCACCGGCGATCACGTGGTGACCGCCAAAGCCATCGCAGACGATCTCGGTTTGCTGGAGGGGCGGGCGGCTCTGGCGGGTACGGAGTTGCGGTCGATGGAGCAGGAGCAACTCGATGCCATCGTTGCAGACATCGGAGTCTTCGCCCGGGTTGACCCGGCAGACAAGGTCAAGATCGTCAGGTCCTGGAAGTCCACGGGGGCCATCGTTGCCATGACCGGCGACGGCGTCAACGATGCGCCGGCCTTGCAGGCGGCGGACATCGGAGTGGCGATGGGTACCGGCACCGATGTGGCCAAGGAGGCCGCCGACATGGTGCTGGCCGATGACAACTTCGCCACCATCATCCGGGCGGTATCGGAGGGCAGGGCGATCTTCTCGAACCTGAAGAAGGTCGTCTATTTCCTGCTCAGCGCCAACGTCTCGGAAGTACTGGTGATGTTCCTGGGGTTCTTGTTCTTCGGAGCCCTGGGCGAACCCCTGCTCGCGACCCAGTTGCTGTGGATCAACCTGGTCACCGACGGGTTGCCTGCGCTCGCATTGGGTATCGACCCGCCGGTGCCGGGTTTGATGGAGCAGTCGCCGGATGAGCGGCGCAACATCCTCAGTGTCCCCCATCAGATGCGGTTGCTGTGGCAGGGCGGGTTTCTGGCTGCCGGCGCACTCGGGGCACTCGTCTGGGCCCACTACGTGCGGGAGGCGGAGTGGGAGTATGTGCGGACGCTTGTGTTCACGACGCTGGTGACGGCACAACTGGCGCACATCTACAACATCCGTGCGCAGGGAACGACCGTCTGGAAGATAGGCTTCGGCGGGAACCGGGTGCTCACGTGGGGGGTGGCCGGTTCTCTCGTGCTGCACCTGCTGGTCGTTTATCTGCCAATCGGCAACCGGCTATTCGAGACCGTGCCGATCGAGTTGACCGACTGGCCGGTGATCCTCGCATTGACTGTTCTGCCGTTCCTCGGAATCGACGCCATCAAGCGGGCGCTTCTGCGTCGCCGCCCCCTATCGGAGACGGTGCGGGACTGACGTTTTCTCAGCAATACTGGTGCGCGTGAGGAACCACAGTATTGCTGAGAAACCTCATCGCACTTTCTCGGCAATGCTCTTGTTGGCCCAGATCAACAGTATTGCCGGGAAAACCGGGCCTGGCGGTTTGGCGCCGCTGGCCCACCTTTATACTCCCGCCCAGCTTGGTTGTACGGGAGTGAAATTCTTATGAACACGTTCTTTCTTTGGTCCGCGGTGGTCATGGGGCTCGCAGCGTTGGGGCTAGCCGCCTTTTTCGCCCGACGCGTGCTGGCGATGAGTCAGGGAAACGAGCAGATGATCGAGATCTCCTCGAACATCAGAGCCGGGGCGATGGCCTTCCTGAAGCGTGAGTACACCTGGGTGGCGGTCTTCGTGACTGTCATGTTCCTCTTGATTGGATTCCTTCTGGACGACGGCTGGCTGCGGGCGCTGGCTTACCTCTCCGGCGCATTGCTATCGGGCGGAGCCGGTTTCGTGGGAATGAGAATCGCCACGGCGGCCAACGCCAGAACCACGGAAGCGGCCCGCACCGGCGGCATAGTCAAGGCGCTTCCCCTCGCCTTCCGCGGCGGTGCGGTGATGGGATTCACAGTTGCCGGCTTCGGACTTCTGGGTGTGGCCCTCGGCTACCTGATCTTCGTTGAGCTGAGCGGATTCGAGGTCGGACGCGGCGCAGAGATCGTCGCAGCGATCGGACTCGGAGGGTCGTCTATCGCCCTGTTCGCCCGTGTGGGAGGCGGGATCTACACGAAGGCGGCCGATGTAGGAGCGGATCTGGTCGGCAAGGTCGAGGCCGGCATTCCGGAAGACGATCCTCGCAACCCTGCCACCATTGCAGACAACGTGGGCGACAACGTCGGCGACGTGGCCGGGATGGGTGCGGATCTTTTCGAATCGTATATCGGCTCGCTGGTCGCGCCGATCGCCTTCGCGGCTCTCGCCTTCACGGGGGCCGCCTACCAGGCGGAAGCAGTCATCTTCCCGCTCGCCGTTGGGGCGGTCGGGATGCTCGCCTCGATCATCGGGTCATTCCTCGTCAAGCCCAAGTCCGACTCCGACCTCGCACCCGCCCTCCACCGGGGCACCAACACGGCGATGATCCTGGCGGCGGCCGGCGTGCTCGGTCTCTCATATTTGATGTTCGGATCGATCGAGGGTGTGAACCCGCTCGGGTTGTTCCTTTCTGTAGCGATCGGACTGCTGGTTGGATTCACGATCGGCAAGATCTCCGAGATCTACACATCCGACCACTACAAGACGGTCAAGGAAATCGCACGGCAGTCACAAACCGGTCCCGCCACGGTGATTCTGTCGGGCATCGCAGAGGGCAAGCGGTCGGCCGCCTACTCGGTCATCGTGGCGGCTACGGGTATCGGCGGCGCCTACTGGGCCGGCGAAATGGCCCTCGGCGACCTCGGTGGAATATACGGCGTCGCCATTGCCGCGATCGGCGTGCTGGCGACGCTGGGTATCACGATCGCCGTGGACGCGTACGGTCCCATTGCGGACAACGCAGGCGGTATCGCCGAGATGACCCACCTCCCACCCGAGGTCCGTCAGGCAACCGACGCGCTCGACTCCCTGGGCAATACGACCGCAGCCGTGGCGAAAGGCTTTGCCATCGGGTCAGCCGCAGTTACCGCCCTGGCGCTCTTTTCCACGTTCACGCAGGCGGTCGGCAATGCGGCTGAAGCGTCGGGGGTGATCAACCCGCTGGCCAACGGGATCAACATCATGAACGTCGAGACGACGATCGGTTTGTTCCTCGGGGCGATGTTCCCATTCTTGTTCTCCGGCATGACGATCAACGCCGTCGGTCGGGCGGCCAACGAGATGATCGAAGAGGTGCGCAGACAGTTCCGGGAGATCCCCGGTCTCCGGGAGGGGAAAGAAGGTGTGAAGGCCGAGTACGCCAAATGCGTCGACATCGCCACGGCAGGCGCCTTGCGTGAGATGGTGCTGCCCGGTTCGCTGGCAATCATCCTCCCGCTGGTGATCGGCTTCGTCAACGTCGAGGCACTCGGAGGCTTCCTGGCCGGAGCGCTGGTCACAGGGTTCCTTCTCGCCATCTACATGGCGAACGCCGGTGGTGCCTGGGACAACGCGAAGAAGTTCATCGAGGCGGGTGCCTTCGGGGGCAAGGGCTCTGAAGCTCACAAAGCCGCGGTCATCGGCGACACGGTCGGCGATCCTTTCAAGGACACCTCCGGTCCCGCGATGAACATCGTCATCAAGGTCATGACGATTGTGAGCTTGGTCTTCGCATCGGCATTCATCGGGTAGGCATCACCCGGACCCGGTTTGGCCACACCGTTGAATCCGGGCATCCTTGCTGCCAATGGAGATCACTTTCCTGCGTCATGGACAATCCGAGGCCAACGAGGCGGGCATCTGGCAGGGCAGCCGTCACGGCGGTCGCCTGACCAGGCTCGGTGAATCGCAGGCTTCGGCCGTCGCAGCTCGCCTACTCAAGAACCCTCCCGATCTCATCATCACCAGCGGGCTAGATCGCACGAACCAGACGGCCGCGCCGCTCGGTCTGCCGGTCGAAGTCGATGCGGCGTGGAAGGAGATGGATCTGGGTCTGTGGGACGGCATGACGTTCTCCGAGATATCGGAGATCTACTCGGATGAGCTGATCGCCGTCTTCACCGGCCAGGAAGTCCCGATGGGTCGAACCGGCGAAACGATTCTCCAGATTCGTGATCGTGTTTCGGCCGCCCTCGATGCGCTTCAGTCGAGACTGGATGATGGTGACAGGGCGGTCGTCGTCACGCATGGAGGGATTGTCGAGACCCTGGCCAGGTTGCATTGGAAGATCGAAGCGCCGACTTCGGCTTTCGCCGGCCCCGCCAACACCTCCCTGACCAGTTTCCGTCACGTTCACGGCCACCTTCGTCTGGCCACCTACAACGACACGGGGCACCTCGGCCCGCTCAACGAATGGGCACTCGAGAAACTCGACAAGGGTGATCCTCTGCTCACCTTCGTCCGTCACGGCGAGACCGATGCCAACCTTCAACAGTTGGTTCAGGGCCAGACGGATTGGGGATTGAACGATCGCGGTCGGGAGCAGGCCGGCAAACTGGCGAAGTGGTACGGGCCTCAGCGATCAGTGTTTGCCTCCCCGCTGGGGCGTGCTGCCGAGACCGCTGCTGCGATCGCGGCCGACGGCGTAACCGAGGTGAGTGAGTTTGCCGAGATTTCGTTCGGGTCGTGGGAAGGCAAGACTTTTGACGAACTGCAGACTGCCGACGGCGATTCCGAGCTGGCCGACAGGATCTTCCGAAGGGGTGAGGACCTGCCGCGCGGAGGCGACGGAGAGACATGGGCCCAACTGTCCGAGCGGATGACGGCAGGTGTTGAGAAGGTGGTGGCTGCCAATGGAGAGCGTCGCATCACCGTCGTTTCTCATGGTGGAGCCATAAGGGCATACGCCCTGGGCAATATGGGGGTCGGATGGCCTGATGTTCTGGATACCATCGTCCCTGCCAACACTGCGGTGACGCACGTCGTTCTCACCCGAGAAGGCCCGGTCCTCGCCGATTATGCGGTGGCTGCGCATCTCGAATAGGCACTTGCGCGGTACTGTCTGCCGATGATTCCACTCACCGAGATAGAGTCCGCGCGCCGAACTATTGCTCCCTACGTCGTCGAGACTCCTGTAGCGACCAGTCGCACCCTGACCAGGGAGCTCGGTATGGACGTGTCCCTCAAGCTGGAGCTCTTCCAGAAGACGGGGAGTTTCAAGCCGCGTGGCGCGGTGAACCAACTCCTCGCCTATGAGAACCGGGCCGCCGGCGTCGTGGGTATCAGCGGCGGCAACTTCGCGCAGGGCCTTGCTTATGCGGCGGGACGGCTGGGTGTGCCCGCCCTGATTGTGATGCCGGAGACGACGCCGGCCAACTATCTCGAGGCGACCAGGGGTTACGGTGCGCAGGTCGAACTGGCTCCGTCGATAGCCGACGCCTTCATCAGATACGAAGAGCTGGTTGGTGAGGGCTGGGGTCCTATGCACCCGTTCGACGATCCCAGCATGATGGCTGGGAACGGGACTCTGGGAATCGAACTCCTCGATCAGGTTCCCGAAGCCACCGATGTGATCGTGTCGATCGGCGGCGGTGGGTTCATGGCCGGAGTCACGTCGGCGATCAAGGGGCTCAGACCCGACGTGCGGGTGTGGGGCGTGGAGACCGAGGGAGCGAACGTGATGGCTCGTTCGCTGCAGGCCGGATCTCCGCAGACGATGACGCCGACCTCGATCGCCAAGACCCTCGGCTCGCCGTACGCGGGCGAGGTCCCGTTCGAGATAGCCCGTGACCGGCTCGAAGACGTGATCGTGGTGTCGGACGCCGAAGCGGTGCAAGCCATGGCTTTTCTCTTTGAGCGGGCGAAGCTGGTGACCGAACCGGCCGCGGCATGCACACTGGCGGCCGCCAGGCGGTTGCGCGACCGCCTGCGAGCCGATGGCACACTGGTCCTCGTGCTCTGCGGCGGCAACTTGTCAGTCGCGGATCTGTGTACCTACACCGATCGCTTCGGTTGAGAACCGGCACGAAATGCCTGCGGGGTCCTTGTAATCGCCGTCTGGAACGAGTTTGCTAGTAAGCGTGACGCCAGAGGAGGCCCTGACCCCGTGACCCGCTCGTACGTCCTGGACACCTGCGTTGTTTTGGCCGATCCCAACTCGATCCTTCGATTCGACGAGCATGAGGTGATCTTGCCGCTCGTGGTGATCGAGGAACTCGATCGCATGAAGATCCGGCACGACGAGGTTGGCGCAAATGCCCGGTCCGCGTTGCGTCTGCTCGAACGGCTAGGCGCTTCTCGTGAGGGTGGTTTGCGCGACCCTGTTCCGCTCCCCGGCGGCGGCCTGCTGAGGATTGAGCTGAACGGGATCGTTTCGCCCCGGCTGCCCGAGGTGTTCGATGCGAGAACCACGGACCATCGTATTCTCGCCACCTGCCTGAACATGGCTGACGACGGCGGAGATCCGGTGCTCGTTACGAAGGACGCGGCCCTGCGGATCAAGGGTGCTCAGATGGGGGTCCCGGTTCAGGACTATCGAGCCGACACGGTCCCCGTTGAGGAGCTCTACACGGGCATCATCGAGGTGACGGTTGAGAGGAGCACCATCGACCAGTTGTTTGCCGACCACAAGGTGTCGTTGCCCGACGTGGAGGCGATGATCAACCAATATGCCGTGCTCAAATGCGGGTCGCAATCGGCGCTGGCCAGAGTGGTTGAGACCGTTCCCAATACGGTCGTCAACCGTGTGCACGGCCACCCTCGTGCTTTCGGGGTCGAACCCAAGAACATGCAGCAGATCTTTGCGCTGGACCTTCTCCTCGACCCAGGTGTACCTGCCGTTTCCATCATGGGAATGGCCGGGGCGGGCAAGACTTTCCTTGCTCTCGCAGCCGCGCTTGAGCAGGTCGTCGAGTCGAATCGATATCGGCGGGTCGCCGTATACCGGCCGCTGGTTGCCGTCGGCCGCCAGGAGGTCGGCTATCTCCCCGGTGATCTCGAGGAGAAGCTCGAACCGTGGATGGCTGCCATCTACGACAATCTCCACGCCCTGTTCAGCGATTTGTCTTCGGACGACGCACGGGACGCCGTGGACGAACTCCTGGAACGCAACGAGGTGGAGATGGCGGCGGTGACCTTCCTTCGTGGGCGCTCGATAACCGATGAGATCGTGATCATCGACGAGGCGCAGAACCTCGAGATGTCCACCCTGAAGGTGATCCTCACCCGGATGGGAAGAGGTTCGAAGGTGATCTTCTGCGGTGACCTGACTCAGGTCGACAACCCGTACGTCTCGCCGTACGGTGGCATGGCGGCCTTGATCGAGAAGTTCAAAGGTTCCCCGTTGTTCGGCCACGTGACTTTGGAGCGGTCGATCCGGAGTCCACTCGCCGAGATGGCCGCCACGATCCTCTAACCGACGGTTTCTCGGCAATGTAGATGCGCGTGGGGAGCCACAGTATTGCTGAGAAAATCCTGGAAGTGCTATCAATGGTGCCATGCGGTACTGGCTTATGAAATCCGAACCCGATGCGTATTCGATCGATGATCTCGAGAGGGACGGGACCGAGCACTGGGACGGCATTCGCAACTATCAGGCCCGCAATCTCATGCGGGACGAGATGCAGATCGGCGATCGGGTGCTCTTCTACCACTCGAACGCCAAGCCTCCCGGCGTCGTCGGTATTGCCGAAATCGCCAGCGGGCCGTACGTAGATCACACCCAGTTCGACCCGGAGCAGAAGTATTTCGATCCGAAGTCCGACCCCGAGAATCCGCGCTGGATCATGGTTGATGTGTCGTTCGTCGAGAAGCTGCCGCGCCTGGTTTCGCTCCACGAGTTGAAGGAGCATCCCCAGCTGGCCGGCATGGTCCTGCTCAATCGGTCGAGGTTGTCGGTGCAGCCCGTCACCAGCGACCAGTTCGACTTCATCGTCGATCTGGCGAGAAGCGACGCGGGTTAGGAAGCGGCTCGTAACCAGGAACCCGGCACCCTGAGCCGAAGAGTCGGGTGAATCTCGGGAAACACGCAGCCCGACCCCCGGCCTACTTCTTCTCCTGCTTGGCTCTCCGGTCGGCGATCAACTCGTAGGCCCGCTCCTCGGTGAGAGTCTCGGGGTCGTCGCCTTTTCGGAGTGAGGCGTTCGTCTCACCGTCGGTCACATAGGGCCCATAGCGGCCGGACTTCAGCACCACGGGCTTGCCTGATGAGGGGTCGTTGCCGAACTCTTTCAGCGGTGCGGCGGTTCGCTGGCCCCTGCGCTTCTTCGGCTCTGCGAGCAGCTTCAACGCATCATCGAGTGTCACGGTGAAGAGCTCCTCTTCGGTCTCGATGCTCCGTGATTCCTTGCCCTTGCGGATGTACGGCCCGTATCGACCGTTGAGGGCCTCGACCGGCTCATCGTCGGTAGGGTCGGTGCCCAGCAGGCGCGGCAGGGTGAGGAGCTGCAGTGCCTGCTCGAGCGAGACATCGTCGAGAGACATCGATTTGAACAGCGAAGCCGTTCTGGGCTTCTCCTTCGATCCCTCTTCCGGCTCACCGAGTTGGACGTAGGGGCCGAATCTGCCTGCCTTGGCCACGACCGGCAGTCCGGTCCCGGGATCGGTGCCCAGCACCCGGTCTCCGCTCGGCATCGCCAGCAGCTCGAGGGCCTTCTCCCTGGTCAACTCGTCCGGAGCCAGGTCCTCGGGGATGCTCGCTCGATCCTCTCCTCGTTCGAGATACGGCCCGTACCGTCCGACCCTGGCGATGATCTCGGTGCCGGACTCGTCGACGCCCACCGGTATCGAGTTCACAGCTCTGGCATCGATCTCGGCCAGCTGCGAAGAGACCATGTCGTGCAGACCGGGCTGCCCGTTGCCGAAGTAGAAGCTCGACAGCCAGGGGGTGGACTGTTCGTCCCCGTTCGAGATCTTGTCGAGGTCGTCCTCCATGCGCGCAGTGAACGCGTAATCGACGAGGTTCGGGAAATGCGATTCGAGGAGCGTCACCGTCGCGAACGCCGTGAAGGTCGGCACGAGTGCGGTGGCACGTTTCCATACGTATCCGCGGTCCAGGATCGTTGAGATGATCGAGGCGTAGGTCGACGGGCGTCCCACTCCGAGTTCTTCCAACTTCCGAACGAGGGAGGCCTCCGTGAAGCGGGCCGGCGGCTTCGTCTCGTGCCCGCCGGCTTCCGCCGCCTCGACCTGCACCGTGTCACCCTCGGCCAGCGCCGGCAGGCGTCGCTCCTGATCGTCGAGCTCGGCATCCGGGTCGTCGGATCCCTCGACATAGGCTCGCAGGAAACCCGGGAAGGTGATCGTCCGGCCGCTGGTGCTGAACTCAGTCGAGCGATCACCTGCAGGAGCCGTCAGCCGGACTTGGAGCGTCTCGCCGGTCGCGTCCGCCATCTGAGAAGCAACCGTGCGTTTCCAGATCAGTTCGTAAAGGCGGGCCTGATCGTTCTCCAGTTCCTTCGAGACATCCGTGGGCGTTCGGAATCGATCACCTGCCGGCCGGATCGCTTCGTGGGCTTCCTGGGCGTTGCGAACCTTCTTCGAGTAGGTTCGTGGCTTCTCGGAGAGGTACCTGGGCCCGTAGAGATCCTGGATCTGGGCCCTGGCCGCCACGATCGCAGTCTCGGAGAGAGTGATCGAATCGGTGCGCATATAGGTGATGTAGCCGCCCTCGTAGAGGCGTTGTGCAACCGACATGGTCCGCTGGGCAGAGAAGCGGAGCTTGCGTCCGGCTTCCTGCTGGAGGGTCGACGTTCGAAACGGCGGATAGGGGGAGCGCTTGTAGGGCTTGCGCTCGACCGAACTGACGGTGGCAACCGATCCTGTGAGGGCGGTGGCCAGTTCGTTGGCGGTGGTCTCGTCGAGGATCAGCACGTCGTCTCGCCGGGCCCGGCCGGTTTCGTCGAAGTCTTTGCCGGTGGCAACCCGCTTCTCGTCGACTGCCACCAACGGGGCATCGAATGTCCCGTTCTCCGCTCCGCCGGCGAACGTGGCATCGAGACCCCAGTATGAAGCTGAGCGGAAGGCCATCCGTTCGCGCTCCCGCTCGACGATTATCCGGGTGGCGACGCTCTGGACGCGGCCCGCCGATAGGCCCTGGCGCACCTTCTTCCAGAGGACCGGCGAGACTTCGTATCCGTACAGGCGATCCAGGATGCGGCGTGCTTCCTGGGCATCGACGAGTTGCTTGTCGACCTCACGCGGGGAGGTGAGCGCAGCACGGATTGCATCGGGGGTTATCTCATGGAAGACCATTCGATGCACCGGAATCTTCGGCTTCAGCACTTCGAGCAGATGCCAGGCGATGGACTCGCCCTCGCGGTCCTCGTCCGTCGCCAGGTACAGCTCGGAGGCCTGTTTGACCAGCTTGCGAAGCTGTGTGACCGTTTCCTTCTTCTCCTTCGTCACGACGTAGACCGGCTCGAACCCGGCCTCGACGTTCACGCCCAGCCGTGCCCAGGGCTTGCCCTTGAGCTTGTCGGGGACCTCCTTGGCGTTGCGAGGAAGGTCGCGAATGTGACCGACCGAAGACGCGACGGCGAAGTCGCCGCCGAGGTATCCGGCGATAGTGCGCGCCTTTGCGGGCGACTCAACGATGATCAGAGGTTTGGTCACGGGGGCCAGATACTACGTCGAATCAGGGACATGGCGTGAATCTCGGAGAACCGTTCTGGGTTCCGGGCTCTGGGTTCCGTGGCGCGCCTGAGGAAGTTGCTGCTGCCGCCGACCCGGTGGTTCCGGGCATATTGCAGAACTCAGAACCCAGAACCCAGGGCCCCCGTGAGTCGGTAGCGGGACCCAGCGAAGGGGTCGGGCGGGGCCGACCTATTTGGCCGCCTTCCATCCCTGATATCGTTTCCTTTCGGAAAGGGGAAGAGATCGAGTCGATCCGGCTCATTCGTAGAGGTCCGTTCGCCAGGTTGTGGTGGTCGGGGACCGTTTCGTCGTTGGGCGACTGGATAGCGCTGTTTGCCACCATCGCGTTGGCGAACGAGATCGGTGGCGTCACCGGGATCATCGTTCCGCTCGTCGGCCGGCTGCTACCCGGTATCTTCGGGGCGGTCGGTGGCGTCGTCGCCGACCGGCTGGATCGCAAATGGACGATGGTCATCGCCGATTTCGGCCGCGGCGCCATTGTGCTGCTGCTCATGCTCGTCGACAACCTGCTGGAGCTGTTTCTGATTTCGTTCGCGCTCGAGGTGCTCACGCTGATCCGTCAGCCGGCACGCGAAGCGAGCATTCCGAATATCGTCACCGAGGAGCAACTCGTGACGGCCAACAGTCTGAGCCTCGTCAGTGCCTACGGGACCTTCCCGCTCGGCTCCATCGGCTGGTCGATTGTCTCGAAGATCGGCGAGTGGATTCCGGAAGCTTCGGCCATTGCCAGCAGGAACCTCGCCTTTCTCGCCGATGCCCTCACGTTCGTGATAAGCGGCCTGATCGTTGCGACCATGGCGCTCAAGACGCCCGACATCCCGGATGAGCGCCGGCGAGACCACCGATTCGATCTCAAGACCCCCTGGGAGGACCTCAAAGAAGGAATAGCCTTCGTCGCCCGGGAAAAGCACGTTCGGGTCATCATCCTCGGGATGGCGACTGCTCTGTTCGGCGGGGGTTCGCTCTTCGTGCTCGGGCAGCCGTTCAGTGTCGACGCCCTCAATGCGGGAGACTCGGGCTTCGGCGTCCTGTTGACGGCCCTGGGGACGGGCGTAGGTCTGGGCATGCTGGTGGTGGCAAGCCTGAACATCTCGGGGTTCAAGTACGAG
The DNA here is from genome assembly GCA_035471805.1 of Acidimicrobiia bacterium. Taxonomy (NCBI): domain Bacteria; kingdom Bacillati; phylum Actinomycetota; class Acidimicrobiia; species Acidimicrobiia bacterium. The sequence goes on from DATIPS010000028.1 coordinate 41,105, forward strand.
ATCTTCTTCGCCGTGAGCCTGATCGTGACCGGTCTGGCAACCATGATGACGTCGGTCGTCAACACCGTGCTCGGTGCAGTGGGCTGGGTGTTCCTTGTCGGGCTCGGCGCCGGAGGAGCCTACGTAATGGGCTTCAGTGCACTTCACGAGCAGGTCGCCGACGAGATCCGAGGCCGCACCTTTGCGGCCCTGTTCACGGTGGTGCGGACCGCTCTCCTCGCATCTGTGGCGCTGGCGGGAGCAGTCGCCGCAGCAATCGACGGCCACTTGCCCTCGCCGCTCGACGACGGAGTCCGCGCAGTGTTGATGCTCGGAGGGATCATCGTCTTGCTGTCCGGAGTTCTATCCGTCTGGACCGTTCGTGATCTGATCAGAGGTCAGCGGCTCACGCCCGAGGCAAAACGCAGGATCGAGGACGCCTCCGAAGCCTTCTCCTGGGGCCGGCGCCGGTCGAACAGGAATAGGCCATGAGCGCTCGCTACATCGCGCTCGAGGGAGTCGAGGGAACGGGAAAGAGCACGGTGGCGCTGCGACTCGCGGACCATCTTCGCTCAACCGGCCGCGACGCCATCGTCGTCCGTGAGCCGGGCGGGACTCCTGCCGGGGAGGGGATCCGCGAACTACTCCTGCACGGCGATCATCTGGAACCCTGGACCGAAGCTTTGCTGTTCGCCGCTCAGCGAGCTCAGCTCGTCGCCGACGTCGTTCGTCCGGCGCTCGCCGCCGGGACCTGGGTGATCAGCGACAGGACGGTCTATTCGTCGCTGGCCTATCAGGGTGGCGGCCGCGGGTTGGGGGTTGAGACAGTTCGGACGGTGAACGCCGCCGGTTTGCTGGGAACCTGGCCCGAGCTGGTCGTGCTTCTCGAGCTGGACCCGGCGATAGGACTGTCCCGGCAATCGACGGCCGATCGGATCGGAGCGGAGGGTGTCCACTTCCAGCAGCGGGTTGCCGAGACTTTCGCCGAGCTGGCACAGAAGGAGCCGGACGTGTTCCGTAGCGTGGCGGCCGACCGTCCCCTCCCAGAGGTCGTTGCGGCAGTCATCGACATCGTCGAGCAGCGATGGTGAGGCCTCTCTTCGAAGATGTCATCGGCCACGAGAGGGTCGTTGATCTGCTCGCCAGGGATGTAGTCCGTCCGGGACAGGCCTACCTCTTCGTCGGCCCGGCCGGCGTTGGCAAGTCCACCGTTGCCAGACGATTCGCCGCCGCGCTTCTCTGCCCCACCCGGGGCGAGCACGATGCGCCTTGCTCGACCTGTCGACGTGTCGGCTCCGGCACTCATCCGGACCTCGTCGCCATAGAACCGGCAGGAACCGCGCTGCTCACCGTGGACCAGGCGCGGACGACCGTCGCGCAGTCGAGGATGACACCGGTCGAGGGAGACCGGAAGGTCTTCCTCATCGCCGAGGCCGGGGCGATGAGCGAGGGAGCGGCGAACGCCCTGCTCAAGACTCTCGAGGAACCCTCAGCCTCGACGGTGTTCCTGCTTGCGACCGAAGCCGAGGAGGACTTGCCCAGCACTATTGCCAGCCGCTGCAGGACCGTGCAGCTCGGCCGGGTCAACCACAGTGAGCTGGTAGCCGGGCTGGTGAGCAGGGGCGTCGAGCCCGAGCAGGCCGAGCAGGTCGCCAAGGTCGCCGGGGGACGCCCGGGCCTGGCCCTCACACTCGCCATGCAGCCCGAGGCCGCCGCATACCGGCGGACCTGGATGGGCATACCTCAACGCGTATCGCCGAATCCCGGGAGAGCCTTTCTCCTGGCCGAAGAGGTTCTGGAGGCCCTCGATCCGATGCTCGGCGCCCTCGAACAGCGCCACGTCGATGAGGTCGCGGAGGCGGAAGGTCAAGGAGGAGCCGGGAAGGCGCTCAAGGACAGGCAGGCCCGGGAACGGAAACGGGCCGAACAGGCCCTGGTGATTTCGGGCCTGGAGATGCTTGCGTCCTGGTACACCGATTCGGCGGCAGCGCAGTTCGGAGGCGAGGTGCGCAATCGTGACATACCGGTGCATGATCTTGCGATGATCACACCCGCCCGGGCGGTTGCTGCCGCCGAGCGTGTTCTGGGCGCGGTCGTTGCTCTACGGTCGAACCAGCGGCGGAAGCTGGTGCTGGCGGAGCTCTTTGCCGACCTCGGCACCTGACCCCGCGGCTCCGCCGTTCAGGTGGTGGCTCCTGGCCTGGAAGCTGGCGCTGCCTCCCGCCCGGCTTCTGGCGCGTGCCGGGTGGCGGCTGCGGGTGAGATATGAGGCTGCCTTGCCGGCCGGCCCAATCGTTCTGGCAGCCAATCATCTCTCCCATCTCGATCCGCCCATCGTCGGCATCGCCGTGGGCAAACCACTCCGGTTTCTGGCGGTCGACGGCCTGTGGGGCGTCCATCTCTGGCTCGACGCAGTGCTGCGGGCGTTCGGTTCAATCCCGCTCTCTCGCATCCGGGTGCCGCTCGCAGCCATCCGGACGGCCGTCGATCACTTGCGTTCCGGCGGATCTGTCGGGATCTTCCCCGAGGGAGGAATCGTGGACGCCTGGGGAGCTTCGGATTCCGCGCCGTCTGCCGCCTGGCTGAGCCTGCGAGCTGATGTGCCGCTGGTGCCGGTGGCGGTGACCGGTACGGACGAAGCCTTCGGCCTGGGCGCCGGCCGGCTCCGCCGCAGTCATGTAACAGTGACGATCGGGCCTGCATTGAATCCGGGCGACTACCGCGATCTGGACAACCCGGCATCGACCATGATGGCGGCTTGGGCTGCCTGGATGAACGATCACATGGATCAGGGCCCGCACTGAGTGGGAGACGGCAGGGGTCGGACTCCTACTTCGCCCCAGGCTCCCCGATGCCCTATCATTCCGGGCCGCCGCCGGAGTAGCTCAGGGGTAGAGCAGCTCACTCGTAATGAGCAGGTCCGGGGTTCGAATCCCCGCTCCGGCTCCGTTCCAGTCGGAATGCATACGCAGCCGGTCCGTCGCCTTCCACCGGTTGGTATCGTCACCACGGCGACAGGAGATTCCGTGGCTGATCAAGCCAACTTCGAGGCCGATGCGATGCAGTATGCCCCCCAGCTGTATACCGCGGCGATGCGCATGACCCGCAATCCGGCGGATGCCGAGGACCTCGTTCAAGAGACCTTCCTGAAGGCATACCGCGCCTACGAGACGTTCACCGCGGGAACGAACCTCAAAGCGTGGCTCTATCGCATACTGACGAACACGTACATCAACCGCTATCGAAAGCTGGCGAGACGCCCGCAAGAGGTCGACCTCGGAGAGGTGGAGGCCCTCTACTTGTATCGCCGTGTCGCCTCGGACGGAACGAGAGAAGCTGCGCGCAGCGCAGAAGACGAGGTGTTGTCCGGGTTCGTGGATTCCGATGTCAAACAGGCGATCGAGGCGCTTCCCGAGAATTTCCGCCTGCCGGTGTTGCTGGCAGATGTCGAAGGTTTTTCCTACAAGGAGATCTCAGAGATCATGGACGTCCCGATCGGAACCGTGATGTCCCGGTTGCACCGTGGAAGAAAGGCGCTCCAGAAAGCGTTGTGGGAGTTCGCGAGTGGACGCGGCCTGACGGGCCAACCGGAGGACACCGATGAGTAGGCGAAGCTGTGAGCAGGCGGTAGAGAGGATCTACTTCTACCTCGACGGTGAGATCACCTGGTATCGCCGGTTCCGCATCAACCGGCACCTTCGTTCGTGCCGGATGTGCGAAGGAGCCTACGATTTCGAGCATCGCTTCAGATCGGTCGTCCGCGACAAGTGTTCAGAGGACGTGCCGGAAGAACTGCTCGAGCGCCTGCGCAGCGTCTTGCGCGAGGGCCGTCAGTAGTCGCTCGTGCTGCGCCCGGACCCGCCATGCGCGACCTGCGGCTAATCTCTTCGACCATGTCGAACACCGCTCGCCGAATCGCGCTACTTCTGTTCCTGATCTTCGCACTGCTGGCAGTTGCGCCCGCCGCGCTCGCCGTTGTCGATGCGGTCGCACAGAGTGACGTGCCGGCGATACAGGCGCCGGAACCGGCGGAGACCGAAGCCACTCCCTCGTGGACCTATCGCTATCTCATCCCGACGCTGCTGGTGGTTGCGGTGCTGGCGGTCGTTCTCACCGTCGTGCAGTACTTCGTCGGAGTAGTCGGCAAACGGTATCGCGTAGTGCGATGACCGGCGGCATTCCCTGGTCCCTGGCCGTGAGAGTGGCCGATCGGGTCGCAGGCAGCCACCCACTCGAATCTACCTATCACATCGAATCGTTTCGACGCCAGGCACCCGCCCTGCTCGAACGTGCCGGAGAACTCGTTGGTGAGGAAACCGGCCTGATCCCGGGGGGTAGCGCCGGGGTCGAGGTGGTAGGTCGGACCGACTGGGTTCGTCGCAACGTCGAGTTCTTCTCACGGCTGATGGAACCGGCCGAGGCGAAGATCGCCGGGAGACTGAATCAGGCCGGAGTCGTCGGTGCCAAAGCGGCCGGTTTCGCCAGGCGGATAGTGGCGGCGGAGACCGGTGCACTCCTGGGTGTCATGTCGCGGCGGGTGCTGGGCCAGTACGAACTAGTGCTTCCCACCGACGAGTCGGATGGTGACATAGTGTTTCTCGTCGGACCCAACGTGCTGGCCATGGAGCGGGCCAATCAGTTCAATCCGGACGAGTTCCGGTTCTGGCTCGCCTTGCACGAGAGCACCCATCGCGCCCAGTTCACCGCCGTGCCGTGGATGCAGGACTACTTCCTGTCTCTGGTTCGGGGGTTGATCGAGAGCGCCGAGCCCGAGCGCGGCCGATTCAAGAGGATCATCGAGGAGATCAGGGCGGCAGGTGAGGGCGAAACAGACTTCATCGGGGAGGCAGGTCTGCTGGGTCTCTTTGCCAGCGATTCACAGCGTGAACTGATCGACAAAGTACAGGCGCTCATGTCTGTTCTGGAAGGCCACGGTCACGTGATCATGGACCGCATAGGGGCCCGGCACCTGGTGACGCAGAAGCGCATGTCCTCGATCCTCAAGCGACGCCGGATGGATGCACGCGCCGCGGCTTTCTTCCGGATCACCGGACTCGAGATGAAGCTTCGCCAGTACGAGCTGGGAGAGAAGTTCGTGCTCGCCGTCGAGCGCGAGGCCGGGTGGGAGGCGGTCGACCTGGTATGGCAAGGCGAGCACTCGCTGCCCACACTCGATGAGATCCACGATCCTTCGGCATGGCTGGCTCGCGTCGCCTAGGCGAACTGTCTGCCCGGGTACGGGCGTTGGGGAAGATTCCCTCCGGGCCCGCTGCGATCGCGCTGAGCGGGGGAGCCGATAGCGCCGTCGTGGCGTGGTTGATGGTGGAAGCCGGTGTCCGATGCAGGGCAATCCATATCGACCACCGGCTGGACGGATCGCCTGCGATGAGGGAGGCTGCCGCGGCCATTGCTGCGAGGCTGGTGGTCGACCTGGATGTCCGCGAGGTCGATATCCCGGCAGGGGCATCTCCGGAGAATCAGGCGAGGATTGTGCGCTACTCAGCGCTCGAGTCGGCCTTGCGAGCAGGCGAACTGCTCGTGACCGGACATACGAGAGATGACCAGGCCGAAACCGTCCTGCTGAACATCCTGCGCGGTGCCGGATTGGACGGACTCGTCGGCATCCCCTTCCGTCGAGGCAACCTGGTGCGGCCGCTTCTTGGTGTAACGAGATCGGAAACGAGGGAGCTGGCGACCCTGCTGGGCCTCCCGTGGCGCGATGATCCCGCCAACGATGATCCCGATCCGAGGAGAAACCAGATCCGGCGGGAGACGATCCCGGATCTCGAGAGGCGGTTCAATCCGCAGCTTCGGACCGCTCTCGCCTCCCTGGCGGAAACGGTGGCGGCGGAGCTCCCGGAACGGCAACAACGGGTCCGCATCCGGAAGGTCGACAACGGCGTGGCGCTGGCCGCACCCGAGCTCCATGCGGTTGGGCCGGCGGCCGCGAAGCAGGCTCTGCGCGAGGCGATGAGACTGGTGCGCGGTCCCCACGCCGGCACCAGGAGCGAGATCGACAGGCTGGTAGCCGTTGCCTACGGCACCGCGGCGTCGGCCGAAGTCTCCGGGGGGATCAGAGCCTATCGAAGCGGCCCCTGGTTGATCATCGCCCGCCCTTCCGACCCGGAACCACCCGCAGCGCGCGGGTGGACCGTGCCGGGAGAAGCTCGATTCGGCTCATGGGCATTCGCGGCGTGGACGGATGAGCGGCCGCCCGCCGCCTATCCGCTCTCCTCGTGGACGGCCGTGTCAGATGCAGATTCCCTCCCGCCTCACCTGACCATCCGGTGTGCCGAACCGGGGGATGTCGTCGACGGCGTGCCTGTTGCCGAGCGGCTCAGACGAGTGGGGGTGCCGGCCGACCAGCGGTCGACCTGGCCCGTCGTGCTCTCCGGCGAGACGGTCGTGTGGATCCCGGGAGCGGGAATCTCCCGGTCCGTTTGGGTGGGATCGTCCACGCGGCGCTACCTTTGGGTAAACGCAGCAATGGAGATCCCGTGAAAGTCGGAAGAACACTCGTATCCGCCGAAGAAATCGACGGAGCGCTCGCCAGAATCGGCGCCCAGATCAACGCCGACTACGAGGGCAAGGATCTACTCATGATCGGCGTGTTGAAGGGCGCCTTCATAGTCATGGCCGACCTCGCCCGTCATTTGACGGTTCCGGTTGAGTTTGACTTCATGGCCGTGTCTTCGTACGGCGCGGCGACTCAGACGTCGGGCGTGGTGAGGATTCTCAAGGATCTCGACCAGGAGATCGCCGGCCGGGATGTGCTGATCGTCGAGGACATAATCGATTCGGGCCTCACCCTCAGCTACCTCCTCAAGAGCCTGCGGGTCCGCCGTCCGGCCAGTCTCGAAGTAGCGGCATTGTTGGTGAAGGAGGGGATCCAGCGGGTCCCGCTCGACGTGAAATACACGGGCTTCAACATAGGCCCGGAGTTCGTTGTCGGCTTCGGCCTCGATTACGCCGGGAAGCTCCGCAATCTGCCTCAGATTGCCGTGATGGAAGAAGATGACTGAGCTCGATGCTGTGTAGTTCCGAGAGCGGCATACCATGTGGAAGCCCGTGATAGTGATTAGCGAGCTTTCATGAACAGAACCCTTCGTACCATCCTCGTATACGGCGTCGTCGTCGTGCTCATGGTCGTCGTTGCTCAAACCTGGTTTGAGACCGGTGACCAGGCCGTCGATGTCACTGCCAGTGAGTTCGTTCAGCTGGTTGAAGACGGCGAGATCGAGTCGGTCACGATCTTCACCAGGTCCGATCTCGTTACCGGCGACCGTGTGGATGGGCCCGACACATCGCCCGACTTCACCTTCTCCTACCCGCCGGAATGGGAAGGGACGCTCACGGAGATCCTCGTTGAGAACCAGGTTGCGATGACGGCCGAATCAGACACCTCCATATGGGAGGTCGTCATCAGCCTTCTGCCCTGGCTCTTCCTCATCGGATTCATGATCTTCATATTCACCCAGATGCAGGGCGGCGGCAATCGCGTCATGCAGTTCGGGAAGGCCAAGGCAAAGCAGGTCACCCGTGACACACCCAAGGTGACCTTCGACGACGTTGCAGGGGTCGATGAAGCCATTGAAGAACTGGAGGAGATCAAAGAGTTCCTCCAGAACCCGTCGAAGTTTCGCGCAATGGGCGCCAAGATCCCGAAGGGCGTCTTGCTCTACGGGCCGCCGGGAACGGGGAAGACGCTGCTCGCCAGGGCGGTGGCCGGTGAGGCCGGTGTCCCGTTCTTCTCGATTTCGGGCTCCGATTTCGTAGAGATGTTCGTCGGCGTCGGCGCCAGCCGGGTACGCGACCTCTTCGAGCAGGCGAAGGCGCAGGGGCCGGCCATCATCTTCATCGATGAGATCGATGCAGTGGGTCGGCACCGCGGTGCCGGCCTGGGCGGCGGGCACGATGAGCGCGAGCAGACCCTCAACCAGTTGCTGGTCGAGCTGGACGGTTTCGACGTGAACACGGGCGTTATCGTCATCGCCGGTACCAACCGGCCGGACATCCTCGACCCGGCTTTGTTGCGTCCGGGCCGTTTCGATCGTCAGATCGTCGTCGATCGACCCGACCTGAAAGGTCGCGAAGCGATTCTGGCCGTGCATTCGCGCGGCAAGCCCTTCGAGGACGAGATCGACAACACGGTCCTGGCTCGCCAAACCCCGGGGTTCACCGGAGCGGACCTCGCCAACCTGATCAACGAAGCCGCTTTGCTGGCCGCCCGACGCGACAAGAAGCGCATCGGGATGGACGAGTTGGAGGAAGCCATCGACCGTGTCATCGCCGGTCCCGAGCGACGCAGCCGGGTCATCTCGGAACCGGAACGTAAGTTGACCGCCTATCACGAGGGCGGGCACGCGCTGGTGGGGTTTGCTCTGCCGAACACCAATCCGATTCACAAGGTGACGATCATTCCGCGCGGTCGGTCCGGCGGATTCACCCTCTCCCTCCCCACCGAGGATCGGTTCTACAAGCGGCGGAGCGAAATGGTCGACGAGCTGGCCCTCTTGCTGGGTGGACGCACAGCCGAGGAACTGATATTCGGCGACCCATCAACCGGCGCCAGCGACGACATCGACAAGGCCACCGATCTCGCCCGCAAGATGGTCATGGAATACGGGATGAGCGACCGGCTCGGACCGATGAAGTATGGGCACGCGGCGGGAGAGGTTTTCCTCGGACGCGACTATTCGCGGCAGCCCGACTACTCCGACGAAGTCGCTTCGTACATCGATTCCGAAGTCCGAAAGCTAATCAGCCAGGCCCACGACGAGGCGCAGCAGATACTGACCGCTCACGAGGACTCTCTGCATCGCATTGCCGCCGAGTTGATCGATAAAGAGACGATCGACGCCGAGGAGGTTGCCGCGCTCTTCCACGATGTGCCCAAGTGGGAGCACACTACGGACGGGGCCATGCGAATCCAGATGCCCGCAACGTCATCGTCGGAGGAGTTTGCGGCCGCTGCGCACATCACCGAGCACGGCCCGGTTACCTGAGGAGCAGCATATGGCAGAGGCCGGATCCGAAGTCCAGCAGGAAGCTATTGCCAAGGCGGTCAGGGCGATTCTCGAAGCAGTGGGTGAGGACGTCAACCGGGAAGGCCTCGTGGACACCCCGGAACGAGTCGCCCGGATGTATGCCGAGGTGTTCGGCGGGTTGCGGGTCGACCCCGGCAGCGTGATCAGCACCGTCTTCAGCGACGAGAGCCACGATGAGATGGTTTTGGTCAAGGACATTGCCTTCTATTCGATGTGCGAACACCACCTGGTGCCCTTTCACGGAAAGGCTCATGTCGCCTACTTGCCGAAAGGTCGTCTGACCGGGCTCTCCAAGCTGGCGCGTCTGGTCGAAGCTTTCGCCCGCCGGCCGCAGCTTCAGGAGCGCCTGACCACGCAGATAGCCGACACGCTCATGGAAGGGTTGAAGCCGCATGGAGCCCTTGTGGTCGTAGAGGCCGAGCACCTTTGCATGAGCATGCGTGGCGTTAACAAACCCGCATCGATAACCGTCACGTCGGCAGTCCGCGGCGCTTTCTGCGACCTGGATGCGACCCGGGCTGAAGCCTTTTCGCTGATCTACGGCGGTCGATGACTCTCGTGGACTGGCAGTTGCGAACCAGGGCTCTGAGCAATGACGATCACACGCTCGTGATGGGAGTCGTCAACGTCACCCCGGACTCCTTCTCGGACGGAGGCCGGTTCTTCGACCAGGCGGAGGCGGTCGCCCATGGGCGTCGGCTGGCCGCGGCAGGGGCCGACCTCGTCGACGTCGGGGGAGAGTCGACGAGGCCCGGGGCGCCTCCCGTATCTGCGGAAGAGGAAGCTCGGAGGGTGGTGCCGGTAGTGCGGGCGCTTGCAGCAGACGGCATCGTGGTCTCTGTCGACACCACGAAAGCTTGCGTCGCCGAGGAATCCTTGTCGGCAGGTGGAGAGATAATCAATGATGTCTCTGCCCTGTCGGATCCGGCGATGGCCGCGTTGATCGCCGACCGGGGCGCCGGGGTGGTGCTCATGCACATGCAGGGCACGCCGGCCACGATGCAGGCCGAGCCTCACTACGACGATGTGACCGCGGAAGTTCTGGCCGCCCTGCTGGAGAGCGCCGCCCTGGCCGAATCGTCGGGTATCGGCCGGGAGCGCATCTGCCTCGACCCGGGCATTGGTTTCGGGAAGTCGATCGAGCACAACCTGAGGTTGCTCCACGACCTCGAGGCCTTCACGTCGACCTCGTATCCGGTGATTCTGGGAACATCGCGCAAGTCGTTTCTAGGTGCGCTGGCCGGATTGCCGGACCCTCTGGACAGGGACGCGGCAACGGCCGGTACGACTGCCCTGGCCGTGGCCGCCGGAGTATTCTGCGTCCGGGTTCATGATGTTCCCGGGAACCTCCAATCTGCCCGGGTTGCCGACGCTATCGTGCGATCGAGGAACTTCGATGAGGTCGGTGGATGACGGGTCTCAAACCGAGAGAGTTTGTGTGGGTTATCGCCGGTCGGCTGGCGGTGTGTGAACGCATCGGCGGCTACGGCTTTCAGCATCGTCGCGTTCGCCGCGAAGAGGAGATCGCCTGGCTCCGAAGAGAGGCAAAGATCACATCGATCGTCTCGCTCTTGCCTGGAAACCAGAATGTCTCCGCCTACGAGGACGCCGGCTTCAAAGTACTCCATTGCCCGTTCGGTCCGGAGGATGAGAACGGCAGCCTCATGCCGTTCTTCTCCACCCTCGATGAGGCGCTGAAGGACAAGAAGTCGGTTGTGTTGGTCCACCGGGACACAATCGACGAAGGGATCGGCGGACTCCTTGCCGGGTATCTCGTGCATGCCGGCTACCTGGACGACCCGATCATCGCCTCCGCAGTGATTCAGGAGATCCTGGGCAAGCCGCTCGGACCGAAAGCCAGGGCGATGATCCGGGTACCGGAACGCTTCACCCGGGATTGATGTGACCGATTGGATTCGACTGCACGGCATTGAGGTATTCGCTCATCACGGTGTGCTGAGCGAGGAGCAGCTGCGCGGGCAGGTATTCGTGATAGATGTCGATGTGGCAATCGATCTGTCGGAGGCTGCCGATTCGGATGATCTTTCGACCACCGTCCACTACGGCGACCTCGCAGTGGCCATACGCGACAGGGTCGCCAACGAACGCTGGGATCTCATCGAGCGGGTGGCCGGGCGGGTAGCGGATCTGGTTCTCGAGAACGAGCGAGTGATGGGGGTCGATGTCACGGTGCACAAGCCTTCTGCCCCTATCGATGTCCCCTTCGCGGACGTCTCAACGACGATCAGCCGGTCCCGATGACCAGAGCGGCCGTCGCGCTGGGATCGAACCTGGGCGATCGGCGCGCCAACCTCGAGTTCGCCGTCAGGGGCCTGGCGTCCTGCGGGGAAGTGGTGGGCGTCTCAGGCCTGTACGAGACGGCTCCCGTGGGTGGACCCGAGCAGGGCCCTTATCTGAACGCAGTTGCCATCGTGGACACGATGCTGCCCGCGGAGCAGCTGCTGGCCGGGCTGCACGACATCGAACGCCGGCGAGGCAGGACCCGCACGATCCATTGGGGCCCGAGAACCCTCGATCTCGACCTGCTCCTGTACGGCCGGGAGAGCCATGCAACCGACGATTGTGTGGTTCCGCACCCGCGGATGCATGAGCGGCGCTTTGTCGTCGAGCCCCTGCTGAACGTCTGGCCGGAAGCAGCATTGCCCGACGGGACCAGGGTTTCGACCTTGAAAGCAAGTGTTGCCGACCAGGATCTCACCGACCTCGGCGGCTGGTGGCCGCCCCGGCCGGCGGCGCAGGGCTTTGTCGAAAGGGGTGGTTGGTGGGTGGCCGCCCAGTTCTTGCTGATAGGGCTGGTCGTTGTTGCTCTGGGCACGGGCGGCCCGGTTCTCCCGGGTGGATCTGCCCTGCGCGTCGGTGGTGCCGTTGTCGCCCTCGCCGGCCTCGCTCTCGGGATGCTCGGGCTCCGGCATCTCGGCGATCGGCTCACACCGTTCCCGGAGCCGCTCGCCGGTGGTGAGATCATCCGTGCCGGCGTCTACGCGAAGGCTCGGCATCCGATATACGGCGGAACCGTTCTGGGGCTCGCCGGTATGGCGCTCTTCGGGGCTTCCCTCTACGGCTTGCTGGCGGCGATGTTCGCCGGCGTCTTCTTCTGGATGAAAGCCGGACGGGAAGAGATGAGACTGCTGGATCGTTTCCCGCATTACGCCGAGTATCGGGAGAGAACCCGGGCGCGGCTGGTCCCGTGGGTTCTGTGAGCGATGGGCCTTAGGCCCGCGCAGTCCCCCGGCTCCCGGAGATCACAGCCGATGGCCTATTCGTAATCTCCTCGCCCCCGGCACCCCTGACTACCGTTATGCCGATGGACAGACCACTCCGCATCGTCATTGTCGGGCCGGGGCGTGCCGGAATGTCGGTTGGGCTCGCAGCACGGCGGGCCGGACACGAGATCGTCGGCGTGTTGGGCCGGTCGAACGTCGCGGCCCGGGCGGCCACCCTGGGTGCTCCGGCACTCGACTGGGACGCTCCTCTTCCCGACTGCGATCTCGTCGTCGTGGCCGTACGTGACGACGCGATCCGGCCGGTCGCCGAGCGGCTCGTCCCGGTTGCAGCCAGTTCCTCAGCCGCCGTGCATCTCTCAGGACTCACCTCCGTCGATGCCCTCAGCGCCCTCGGGTCTGCCGGGCTCGACATCGGGGGTTTTCACCCGCTGCAGACGATGCCGAACCCTCAAGACGGCGCCGCAGCCCTGGCGGGTGCCGCCGTCGGGATCACTGCCGATTCGCCGCTCGAGGCGAGACTGGAGGATCTGGCTATCAGCATCGGGGCGCGTCCTTTCAAGCTCGAAGACGGCCGGCGCCCTCTATATCACGCCGCCGCCGCCTGCGCGGCCAACTACGTGCTGACTGCGCTTGCGCTGGCTGAAGAACTGTTCGAAGCCGCCGGAGTGCCGTTTGGGCTCGCACGGCCCCTGGTCTCCGAGGTCGTCGCCAACGCATTCGATGTGGGGCCGCGGGATGCTCTGACGGGCCCTATTGCCAGAGGTGACCTGGGTACCGTGTCGGCGCAGATCGGGGCCGTGGCAGAGGTCGATCCCGACCTGGCAGCCGATTTCAAGGCGTTCGGACGCGCAACTGCCAGGCTGGCCGGCGCAGACGCGGCGATGCACGAGATGCTTCGATGAGGATCGTGGAACGTTTCTCCGATGTGCGGGCTTCGGCCGGCGGCACGCTGGGGCTCGTTCCGACGATGGGGTTTCTGCACGAGGGACATCTGGCCCTGGTCGATGCGGCACGTCGCGATTGTGACACGGTGGTGATGAGTCTCTTCGTGAACCCGCTCCAGTTCGACGAGGGGAGCGACCTATCCCGCTATCCGCGCGACCTGGATCGGGACGCCGCACTGGCGGAGGGCCGCGGCGTCGACGTTCTGTTTGCGCCCGACCTCGACGAGATGTATCCGGAGGAACCTTTGACGAGAGTGACCGTGTCCGGGACCACCGAAGAGATGGAAGGCGCTCACCGCCCCGGTCATTTCGACGGTGTTGCGACTGTTGTCGCCAAGTTGTTCGCCGGTATCAGAGCCGACCGCGCCTACTTCGGCCGCAAGGATGCTCAGCAGTTGGCCACCGTTGCCAGGATGGCAGCGGACCTTTCGATCCCGATCCGGGTGATCCCTGTTTCGATCGTGAGGGAGCAGGACGGATTGGCGTTGTCGAGTCGCAACGTCTTTCTTTCGTCAAGAGAGCGAAGTAGGGCTCTGGGAATCTCATCGGGACTGATGGCGGCGGCGGATGCGGCAGAAGACGGAGAACGGGACGGAGCGCGGCTCGAATCCATCGTGCGGGCTCGTCTCGACGGGGTTCTCATCGACTACGTTTCTCTGGCCGGGGCTTCGTCTGCCAGGAGGGTCGACCGCCTGGAGGATGATGCCTTCCTGGCGGTGGCGGCGCGGGTCGGTGAGACCAGACTCATCGACAACGTGTTCCTGAGCGTCACCGGCGCCGGTGTCGCCGCCGACAGGGGGACCCGGCTCGACCACGGGAGCATCTTGTACGCGCCGAACGAACCAAGAAGCCGGAACTTGGAGCTTGGAACTTAGAGTGTCCCCCATGACCGACGAGAAACCGTCAGACGAACCGCAGGATATTCCGGAAGACGCCGGGCTCGCCGCGCACCCGATCACCGCGCGCCGCCTCGAGAAGCTCTCCGAGATACGGTCTGGAGGCGGGGAACCGTACGCCTACAGGTTTGACCGCACGGCAACGGCCGCCGAGCTGCATGCCGAGTACGGCGACCTGGAACCGGGGGCCGAGACCGGCAGGATCGTTGCAGTCGCAGGCCGAGTCCTGAACGTGCGCAGCTTCGGGAAGCTCATGTTCCCGGTGCTCCTCGATCAGACGGGGAGGATTCAACTCTTCGTCGCCAGCAACACACTCGGAGCAGATGAGTTCGAGCGCTTCGGCGGCGTCGACTCCGGGGATTGGGTGGGCGCCGAGGGCGAGATAATCACCACGAAGAAGGGTGAGCTCAGTGTGCGGGTCCGGTCGTGGGTGTTGCTCTCGAAATCACTCCGGCCGCTGCCGGAGAAGTGGCACGGGCTCAAAGACGTCGAGCGACGCTACCGCCGGCGATACCTGGATCTCATCGTGAGCGATGAGGCCCGCCGCATCGCGCTGACCCGGTCGCAGATCATCGCGGAGCTTCGCAGACAGTTCACAGAGCGCGGCTACATCGAGGTAGAGACGCCGGTACTGCAGTCACAAGCCGGCGGAGCCCTGGCACGGCCCTTCGAGACCCATCACAACGCGCTCGACATCGACATGTACTTGCGCATCGCGACCGAACTCCACCTCAAGCGGCTGGTAGTCGGTGGCCTAGAGCGCGTGTTCGAACTGGGCCGGATTTTCCGCAACGAGGGTGTCGACACGACGCACAATCCCGAGTTCACGACACTCGAGGCCTATGAGGCATTCGCCGATTATCGGGACATCATGGAGTTGGTGGAAGAGGTGGTGGCGGCAGTCGCCGAGGCTGCAACCGGATCGATGCAGATCGAATACGACGGTCGACCAATCGATCTCACGCCTCCCTACCGGCGGGCCACGCTGCTCGATCTGCTGTCCGAGGCACTCGGGGAATCGGTTGGGTTCGACCTGTCGCTGACGGAACTGCGTGAGCTGGCACTTTCCAAGGGGATCACGCCGGATGCCGCCTGGGGCAAGGGCAAGGTGATCACCGAGTTGTACGAACACCTGGTTGAACCGGATCTATGGGAGCCGGTCTTCGTGATCGATCATCCGAAGGAAACGTCGCCCCTTGCAAGAGTCCATCGCCGGGACCCGAACCTGACCGAGAGGTTTGAGTTGTTCGCCGGAGGAATGGAGCTGTGCAATGCTTTCTCGGAGCTCATTGATCCGCTCGATCAGCGAGAGCGCTTCGAGCAGCAGGCAAAGGCGAAGGCCGCCGGCGATGAGGAGGCCCATCCAATCGACGAGGACTTCATCCGCGCTCTCGAGTACGGCATGCCTCCGACCGGCGGTCTGGGCATCGGTGTCGATCGTCTGGTCATGCTGCTGACCGGGCAGTCGACGATCCGTGAAGTCCTGTTGTTCCCGCACCTGAAGCCGGAGAGCGGCAGCCGGCGTCCGCCGCCGGATCAGAGCTCGACGACGACCGGATGATCGACGGTTGCCCGGCCCCTCAGCGACTCGATTTCTCCGAGTAGTGATCCGGCCCGGCGGTTCTCCCCGTTCTGCACCGCTACCAGCGTGAAGGCGGCGCTCAGCGTCAGGGATTCCAGGTGTTCCGACTCCACTCGGAGAATGGCGGTCAGGCGATCGAGAAGTGCCGTGACCCCCTCGACTTTGAACTCCCTGAGCACGGCTACATAAGTGAGGCGATCGAGATGGCCGATCTTGTCGACGCCTCTCAGTGTTGCGCTCATCACGGCTTCCAAATGCCCGTCCAGCCAGCGGTGGTCGTCATCGGTAGGGGAGTCCGGTAGTCCCTTCACCTCGATGAGGAGTATCCCGAACCGGTCCTTGCGTCGGGCAAGCCAGTTCAACGCTTCCTGGATTGCGTCGAGTAGTCCGTTCCGATTGAGTGTTCCGGATGCAGGGTCGATCGGAGACAGCACGTCCAGTGCAAGCCTCAGACGACGGATCTCATCGTCACGGGCGATGAGCGCCTTTTCGATGGTTCCGGGTTCTTCGTTTGCAGGATCGATGTCCATCAGCAAGTCGAGGATAGTGACCACCGGCCGGAATCATGCCTTATCGATAGCGCAGGATTGCCGACTGGGTAGTCGTGCGGGTTCCGAAACGCAGTTTGATGAAGCAGGTCCGTCCCACGGGGAGACATCAATGAGGATTGGTGAAGAGCCCTCGTCGCGATTGATGGAGCAGGAGACCCTCCAGGTTGAGGGCCGTCCCTCTGCTGAATCGGCGCCGGGCGCTGAGTCGGCTTCGCTTCGGGTCGACGCTGCGCCCGTCGGTGAGCTACGGAGGCGCGCCGCCGCCTATCAGACGATCCTTGAGGCTCTCTCGAGGTCGACTCAGCCTTCGCTGGTCGACTTCCTGAAATAGCCCGCTCTCTCCGAGCGCCCGGCTCGCAGCACTGCACCGGGGGCCGCTCAGGTGAACTCCGGTTCTAACAGGCCGCAGCTCGCTCGCAGGCAAGATGAGCTGCTTCCAATCGTTCCCGTGCAACCCCCGCGATCGAATGCCTCAGGAGTTCCACCGACTTGGTGATCTCGAGCAGTCCGTCGAGTTCGGCTCCGAGGACGACGGCCTGCTCGTTGTCCGACCGCCGGATGATGGCGCGGAGCGAGAAGTCGTGTGGGGGTTCATCCCACAGGTCTGCGAGCCCGGCGACGACGACGGCACGGAGCAGCTCGGTGGTGCCGAGCTGCCTCTCCAGGCCGGCGATCTGCCGGGCCGCCGGAGCAAGTTCCGGGTCGCGTTCGGACGCAATCAGAGCCGCGATCTCCCAGAGTTTGGCCCTGAGTGCCGCAAGAAGCCTGCGTTCACGATCGAGTACCTCCAGCAGGGAGTCGACGCCGGGCTGCCGGATGAGAGTCACTTCGTTCACACACGGTCTCCTCTTCACGGTTCTCGTCTGGTGGTTCCCGTCGGCCGGCTGCCGGATTTCTCAAGCCGTCGGCTCGAAGTCAGCGGGAGGGGCATCATGAAAGGTCAACCGTGACCGTACGAATAGGGCTCAAGAGAACCCTCCCGGGGTGCCGATGACTAGTGAAGCGCTACCGAGCGATCGCAGTTGTCCAAGGGGACATCTCGGACAGGGATTGGACAGTGGCCGCCTTGGATCGAAATCAGTTGGCAGTCGAGCACCTCGATCTCGTCGGCCCTATCGTGGCCGAGGTCTCGGTTCGCTACCCACGTCACGTCGACCGGACGGAACTGTGGAATGCGGGTGCTCTCGGCCTCGTCGAAGCCTCGAGGCGCTTCAACACGGAGAGCGGAGTCCCGTTCGCCAGGTATGCCGCCATCCGGATAAGGGGAGCGATCATCGACTCGACGAGATCTCGTGATTGGGCCACCCGCTCCGTGCGTCGGAATCTTCGCGAGATCCAGCAGGCGATATCGGATGTCGAAGAGAGAACCGGGCGCCGTCCCGGCGATGACGACCTCGCCAAAGTACTGGGCATCTCCGTCGGGGAGCTATCGAACAGGCAGGCACAGGCGAGTTACAGCACTCTCCTGCACCTCGATCAAGAAGACTCGGAAGAGGCGCCGCTTCGCGACCTGATTGCCGAGGAGCGGTCGGCGGTTCTCCCTGAGGATGCACTGGAGAGTCGCGAACTGCTGGGCACCCTCAGGGCTGCTATCAGTTTCCTGGCGCCGGTTCAAGCGGAAGTGGTCGGCCGCTACTACTTGTGCGGCGACTCCTTGCAGGACATTGCCGACGATCTGAAGGTGACTGAAGCCCGGGTCTCACAGATCAGGGCCGAGGCCCTGGCATCAATGCGGTCGTATTTTGCAACCCTCTACGAGGGCCTGCCCGAAGTCGCAGATTCGGAACCGGGGAAACGTGCACGATCGGCCTATCTGTCGGTGCTGTCGGAGAACACCACCTGGCGTTCCCGGTTGGAGATGGATGAGCTTTCAACCGCAGCCCGCTAAGGCCAAGCGTATGTCGCAGCGGCTCGATGCTGTTTTGCGCCCGGTGCTCAAGGCTCCTGTGTCTTGAACCCGCGACGCTCGAGAGTCCCCCAGTTCTGATCCCCGCGCAGAGCCGAGAAGAGTCCCCGAATCCGCCACCAGGTGGCAAGTTGTCGATAACCCAGGTTCTCGATGAACGCCATCAGCATCAAACGTCCGAGATCGCGCGGACGCGAGTATCGCCGGAACGACAGTTCCTCGAGCGCAACCGCGGCGACCGACAGGGCCACTCCGGCCGCCACTGCCAGGGCGAGGAATGCCAGGATGTATGACGGTGGAGCGATCCCGGCGATCAGCGCCCAGAAGAAGACCACGAACCCGACTGCCTCGATGAAAGGTCCGATGACCTCGAATAGGCCGTAATAGGTGAAGCCGATCAGCGCAGGCGGACCGTAGAGGGGGTTGCCGAACATCTGCCGGTGCCGCCACAGGGTCTGGACCAGGCCTCGTTGCCAGCGGTTGCGCTGTCTGCCGAGGCTCCGCAGATCCTCCGGCGCTTCGGTCCAGGCAACCGGGTCGGGAATGAAGGCAATCCGGTAGGCGATGTCGTTCTCCCGGCAATGGCGGTGGAGCCTCACCACCAGTTCCATGTCCTCCCCGACGGTTCCGGTGGCGAATCCGCCTGCATCGACAACGATGCCTCGTTTGAAGACACCGAAGGCGCCCGAGATTATCAACGTCGCCTGAAGGACGTCCCACCCTACGCGTGCGGCGAGAAACGCCCTGAGATACTCGACGACCTGGAATTGAGCGACGATGCTCTTCGGCAACAGGACCTGCCTGACGATGCCTCCGTCGATCACGCAGCCGTTGGCGATGCGCACTATGCCGCCGGCAGCCACGGTGTTGCGATTCTCCAGGAAAGGCCGCACGAGGCGCGGGAGGGCTTCAGGTTCCAACAACGTGTCGGCGTCCATTGCGCAGAACAGGGGCGTCCTCGAGTGATTGAGGCCTGCGTTCAAGCTGTCGGCCTTGCCCCCGTTGTCCTTGCTGACGACCCAGAGGTTCGGATGGCGCGCGGCCCGGTGAACGCTCCTGACGGGCGCAGTGAGCAAATCGGCACTCGGTGCCCGGTCGGCAGGTATGAGCTGGAATGCCTCGACGAGGCTGCCGAGAGTGCCGTCCGTTGACCCATCGTCCACGACGATGATCTCGTAATCGGAGTATTGGAGGGTGAGCAGCGAACGAACCGACTCGACGATGCCGGCCTCCTCGTTGAAAGCAGGCACGATGAGAGTTATCGGCATGCCTCCGGCTGCGTTCACCAGGTCCCCTATGTGCAGCGACTTCAACCTCCCGACGTACTTCTTGAGATCGATGAAGGCCAGCACGCTCGTCGTCGCGTAGACGACGTTCATGGCGAGGAAATAGACCAGAATCACCGCGCTCACTATGTAGACCACGGTGATCATGCGACCCCCCCGGCGATAGTCTCCCGTGCCAGTGTCGATTGCGGTAGGTCGCTCCGTGCTATCTCGTGTAGCCGCGCCCGGCCACCCGCTTCGAGGAGCGAACGGGCGGCATTGATAGCGACCCATGGGTCGGCGTCGAACATCCCCTGTTCGAGCTTCTCGATGTCGGAGGCGTCCCCGATGGTGCCGAGGGCGCTCAACGCCAGCGCCTTGAGCGTGCCGTCGCGTCCCGACGCGTAGCTGCGGACAACCGGGGCGTGCTCCGGTCCTCCCACCGTCCTGAGCAGCCTGAGCAGGGCCGCAGCCAGTTCCCGGTTCGGGCTGCCGGCCAGTATCTCGACCGCTATGTCACCGGCGACCGGATCCGTCAGGAGGCCGAGTGCCTCTGCGGCAACCGCCCTGTCGATCGCCTTGCCACCGGCCTGGAGAAAGGACCGGAGAGCGGGTGCCGCCTCGACTCCGAGCGAGGCGAGCATGCTGGCGAGGAAGCGACTGTTCCATTCCGAGTAGCGATGCAGGTTCCGGAGCACCCTGCCGATGTACTCCGGGCGATGGGATCCGGCGAGAGATCGGGCGGCGACCATCGAGACGAGCTGAGAAGGATCATCGAGCGCCCGGGCGATGCGGGCCCCGTGCTTCTCGATCCCGAGTGTGGCGAGGGTCTGCACGGCCAGTGCTCTCCGTGAGGCAGACCGGGCCTGCAGGTCCCCGAGAATGCCCGGCAGGATCGGCGCGGCGATTTCGGTGATCGTGAGGTTGTCCTGGCCGGCCAGCAATCTGGCGTATCGCACCAGGAAGAGGAGAAAGTGGCGGGAGGATCGGGGAGTGACCGTGTCGAGCAGGTCGGAGATCGGGAGCGTTCCGGCCATGACCTCCAGGAGCAAAGGCTCCCAGGTCGCCTCGTACCTCGAGTAGCGACGTGCACGGGCGATGTTCCGTATCCGCATCGCGAAGGCGGAAACGGCGAGGCATGCGACAACTCCGACGATGACGAGCGTCGACCACAACACGACTCCGATGAGCGCCTCCGAGGCCCAACTGGACGAAGTGCCGCCAGACCACATACCGGCGGCTACCGGGCCAGCAGTCTTTGCACTCTGAGGGCGAGTTCCGTGGGCGAGAAGGGTTTCAGGATGTAGTCGTCTGCGCCACCCGAAAGCGCACGAACAACATCCTGCTCTGTTCCCATTCCCGTCAACATCACCACCGGAATGGACGCCAGCCTGGGGTCCTCTTTCATACGGCCGAGCAGTTCGAAGCCGTCCATGCGGGGCATCTTGACGTCGAGGATTGCCAGTGAATAGGGCCGGGAATCCGGCTCCTGTGCAGAGTCGAGGGCTTGCTGACCGTTCTCGCAATGGAATACTTCGTAGCCCTCGCGCTCCAGGCGGTGGACGATGAGCCGGGCGGTGAGCGCATCATCCTCGGCGAGGAGGATTCTCGGGCGCTGGTCGGCCGGGTTGGCCTCGGAGGGCACTCACTCACTCCTTCCTCGTGTGCATGATCCGAAAGAAGACTGTCTCGTCGGATATTCGGAGATCGCCACGTCACATCGTAGAGGGTGAGACCGGATGACCGACCGACCATACCGCGGCCCCGGGATCCCTACCCGAGTCTCGAGGCTTCGGACGCGGCCGCTTGCGCACCGATTCCGGGCTGTTCGTCACCCGCTCATCGCTCGCGCGACCTCGACCCGATCGATCAGGTAGGTCCCGAGGGACTTCAGGACGGCGCGGGCGGGCGAGTCGGGCAGTTCGGAGACTGAGTTCTCCGCAACGGCGATTCGACGTGCGGCTTCGTTGAGGGCTTCTTCGACGTATCCGCCGGCACGGACCAGGCCGATGACCTCAGTCACCGTGTCGGCCGGGTACGGGCGCGGCGCAGTGAGCAGCTCGCCGATGCGGGTGCCCTCCGGGCCGCGCAGAGCTTCGAGCACGGGAAGAGTGAACTTGCCTTCCGAGATGTCGGATCCGGCCGGCTTACCGAGGAACGCATCGGTGGCGACGAGATCGAGGGCGTCGTCGGTGATCTGGAATACGATTCCCAGTTCCCAGGCCCAGCGGCTGACTCGTTCGACATCTTCCTCGGACGCATCGGCAGCCATGGCTCCCAGCCTGGCAGCCGTCTGGATCAGGCTGGCCGTCTTGCCTTCGATCACCTTGAAGTACTCGTCGGTGCCGTGGTGAATGTCCCAGTCGAGTTGCAGCTCCCGAGTCTGACCTTCAACGAGCTCGGCGTAGGTCCTGGCCAGAATCTCGACGGATCGCTGACCGAGCGTCTTCGCCGCCACTTCCGACGCGCGCGCCATCAGGAAGTCGCCGGCCAGAATGGCCACCGTATTGCCCCAGTTCGTGTTGGCCGAGTCCGTTCCGCGCCTGGTCGTCGCCTCGTCGATCACATCGTCGTGATAGAGGCTTCCGACATGGATCAACTCGACGGCGACGGCCGCGTCGATGGACCTTCGGTCGTCGGCCGGCCCGAACTCGGCAGCGAGCTGGGCCAGGAGAGGCCTGAAGCGTTTCCCGCCTGCGACCAGAAGGTGCTGAGCCGCCTTTGTGAGAAACTCGTCCTCGGACTGCGATACATCCAGCAGACGCGCTTCGACATCGTCGAGCCGTTGCCAGATCTGCGGCAGTGGGACCAGATCTTCGAGGGTTGGAGCGTCCAAAATGCGACCTTGTGAGGAGATGCGGCCGCATGGTAGTGCGCTGCAGAAGAACAAGGTTTCCAGGCCCGAATCCGCAAGTCGTGGCGGTTCCCGCCGACCGGTGTATTGCACCCATCTGGATTGCCGGGGGGTAGCGTTATACTCACCCTCGCGGCCGACAGACGGCCGTTGAGGATTTGGCAGGAGGCCATTAGACCTTGTTCGAACGCTTCACAGACCGGGCTCGAAGAGTCGTTGTACTTGCTCAGGAGGAGGCGCGCCTTCTCAATCACAACTACATCGGCACCGAGCACATCCTCCTCGGGCTCATTCATGAGGGTGAGGGCGTCGCTGCGCGCGGCTTGGAGAGTCTCGGCATCAACCTCGACTCGGTCCGGCAGCAGGTCGTCGAGATAATAGGTCAGGGCCAGCAGGCACCGAGTGGACACATACCGTTCACCCCTCGTGCCAAGAAGGTTCTGGAGTTGAGCCTGCGCGAAGCTCTTCAGCTGGGCCACAACTACATCGGGACGGAGCACATCCTCCTCGGTCTGATCCGCGAAGGCGAAGGCGTTGCCGCCCAGGTGCTCCAGAAGCTCGGCGCCGACCTTCCCAAGGTCCGCCAGACCGTCATTCAGCTGTTGTCCGGGGTCCAGGGCGACGATCAGCCCTCGGCCTCTTCATCTGCGAAGGGTCGCTCCGAGCAGCCGTCGGGAGGGTCAACCATCCTCGACCAGTTCGGGCGCAACCTCACACAATCCGCCCGTGAGCAGAAGCTCGATCCGGTCATCGGTCGTCAGACTGAGATCGACCGGGTCATGCAGATACTCTCGCGGCGCACCAAGAACAACCCCGTCCTGATAGGTGAACCCGGCGTCGGCAAGACGGCGATTGTGGAGGGACTCGCGCAGCGCATCATTGCGAGCGACGTTCCCGATACGCTGACGAACAAGCAGCTCTACACGCTCGACCTGGGTTCGCTCGTGGCCGGCTCCCGCTACCGGGGTGACTTCGAGGAGCGGCTGAAGAAGGTTCTGAAGGAGATTCGCACGCGGGGCGACATCATTCTGTTCATCGACGAGATCCACACTCTCGTCGGCGCCGGAGCTGCAGAGGGCGCCATCGACGCAGCCAGCATCCTCAAGCCGATGCTGGCTCGGGGAGAGCTGCAGACCGTCGGTGCCACCACGCTCGAAGAGTATCGGAAATACCTCGAGAAGGACTCGGCCCTCGAACGTCGTTTCCAGCCCATCCAGGTTGAGGAGCCGACCGTCGCCGAGAGCATTCAGATTCTGCAGGGTCTCCGCGATCGATACGAAGCTCACCACAAAGTCCGCTTCACCGACCAGGCGCTCGTCAACGCCGCCAACCTCGCCGATCGATATATCTCGGACCGTTTCCTGCCCGACAAGGCCATCGATCTGATCGATGAGGCCGGCAGCCGCATGCGGATCCGGCGGAAGGGCGGCATGCCGGAGCTGGAGGAACTGGACGACCGAATCTTCGAGGTCAGGGCTTCCAAACTGGAGGCCGTGCAATCCCAGCAGTACGAACGGGCCGCGCAGCTGCGCGATCAGGAACGAAGCCTCACTTCCGACCGTATGGCGAGAGAGCGTGAGGCGGCCGAGTCGGGGATTCAGTCCACCTGGGTCATCGATGAAGAGGAAATCGCCGAGGTCCTGGCACAGTGGACCGGCATCCCGGTTCATCGCCTGACCGAGGAGGAAACCGCCAGGCTCGTTCGGATGGAGGACGAACTCCACAAGCGGATCATCGGGCAACACGACGCGATCGCGGCGGTCAGCCGTGCGATCCGCCGGACCCGGGCCGGGCTCAAGGATCCCAAGCGCCCTGCCGGTTCTTTCATCTTCCTCGGGCCATCCGGTGTCGGCAAGACCGAGACGGCCAAGGCGCTGGCCGAGTTCCTGTTCGGTGACGAGGCCGCCCTCATTCAGCTCGACATGTCCGAGTACATGGAAAAGCACACGGTCAGCCGTCTGGTCGGTTCTCCGCCCGGATATGTCGGCTACGACGAAGGCGGCCAGCTCACGGAAGCTGTGCGTCGCAAGCCCTTCTCCGTCGTGTTGTTCGACGAGATCGAGAAGGCACATCCCGACGTATTCAATACGCTCCTGCAGATCCTCGAAGACGGCCGACTCACCGACGCGCAGGGCCGGACGGTCGACTTCAAGAACACGGTCATCATCATGACTTCCAACCTCGGAACCTCCGAACTGCGCAAGAAGGCAGTCGGTTTCCACAAGGGCGACGAGGAAGTCACCTACGAGTACATGAAAGAGCGCGTAACGGAGGCGTTGAAGAAGAACTTCCGTCCCGAGTTCTTGAACCGTATCGATGAGGTCATCGTTTTCCACGAACTTCGCAAGGACGAGGTCAAGGAGATCGTCGATCTCATGCTGGCCAGGGTCTACGAACAGTTGCAGTCGCAGGGCCTCCAGTTGGCTCTGTCCGACGCCGCCAAGGGATACCTGGCCGACAAAGGCTACGACCCCGAGTTGGGCGCCAGGCCGCTACGCCGAGCGATTCAGCGCCGCCTCGAAGACGCTTTGTCCGAGAAGGTGCTGCTCGGAGAGTTTCGTGCCGGGACGACGATCGTTGTGGATGTCGATCCCGAGACGAATGAACTGGCCTTCGAGGACGTTGAAGCCCCGGATCAGCCACCGGTAGAAATGGTCGACTCGCAGGACTCGTAGCCACTCAGGCTGTGGTTTCCGGATCCGGATCCCGCCCGGGGTACCGGTGAATCTCGCTCACTACACTCCCGTACCCATGACCGCACGTCCAGTCGAAGCCGCCCGCGCCTACAAGATCCTCACGATCGTGGTTTCGGCCTACGTTGCAGCACAGATACTCGCCGACGTCGCCAGCCTCAGGATCCTCTCTGTCGGCGGGTTCTCGGTGGACGGCGGAACGCTGATCTATCCGTTCACTTTCACGATTCGGGATCTCGTCCACAAGATCGCAGGCAAGGAGACGGCCCGCCTCGTGATCTTCCTGGCGGCTGCCATCAACCTGGTGATGGCCGGCGTCTTCCGGTTCGTGGCCGCGCTTCCCGCCGACCTCGAGGTCGGTACCCAGACCGAGTTCGGCTCCGTCCTCGCCCCGGTGTGGACGATCGTTGCGGCGTCGATCATCGCCGAGGTCGTCTCGGAACTGATCGACACCGAGGTTTATCAGCGCTGGGTGGGGAGATTTGGAGATCGGATCCAATGGGGCCGGGTTCTTGCATCGAACACCATTGCCATTCCGATAGATTCGGCCCTCTTCGTCTGGCTGGCCTTCGGAGGCCTGCTGCCGGCGTCGAGCGGGCTCGCCGTCGACGTGTTGCTGAGCATCTTCTGGGCCAACGTGCTGATCAAGGGCGCTTTCACGCTGATCTCGATTCCGTGGATCTATCTGGTACGACCGTCGCCGCTCCCGCAGTCGGAAGGGGTCACCGCGGTATGACGGCGCCGCGGAGGGCATTAGACTGCTGTGGTGGGCACGGTCCCATGCAATATGAGAAAGGATTCCTAGATGCATTCCAAGATATGGACGCGTCTCCTGGCGCTCGTAGCGGTTCTCGCACTTGTGCTGGCCGCGTGCGGCGATTCGACTGAAGACACAACCGAGACGACGGCGGCGGACACGCCGGCGACGACGGCGGCCCCGGACACGACCGTGGCCGATACCCCGGACACGACCGTGGCCGATACCCCGGACACAACGGCGGCCCCGATGGCTGATGGCGTGAAAACCTGCCTGGTGACCGACCTGGCCGGTGTGGACGACCGTAGCTTCAACGCCAGTGCCTGGCAGGGTGTTCTGGATGCGATGGATGCCGGCTACGCGACGGCCGACTCGACCTATCTGGAGTCGAGCGACGCCTCGGACTGGCAACCGAATATCGACCAGTTCATCTCACAGGGTTGCGAGCATATCGTGACTGTCGGGTTCGCGCTCGGTGAGGTTACGGCGATCAACGCCGCTGCCAATCCGGACATCATTTGGACGATGATCGACAATGTCTTGACAGATGCAAACTTCGCCCCACTAGGCCTCACCAACGTGCGCGAGCTCGTCTATCAGACCGACCAGGCTGCCTTCGCGGCAGGCTATCTGGCTGCCGGCATGTCGCAGACCGGCGTGTTGTGCACCTACGGCGGTGGCAACTTCCCAACGGTGTCCATTTTCATGGACGGGTTCACTCGCGGAGCTGCGCACTACAACGACGTCAAGGGCACGAACGTCAACGTCCTCGGATGGGATGTCGACGCCAAGGACGGCACCTTCACCGGAAGCTTCACGGATATGGGTCTCGCCCGTCAGACGGCAGAGTCCATGTTCCAGGAGGGCTGTGACATGATCATCCCGGTCGGCGGTGCCATCAACCTGCCTGCCGGCGACGCGATCAACGATCTCGGTCTCGATGCAGCGCTAATCGGCGTCGACGCCGACGCCTACTTCGCGATGGACACGCAGTATCAGCCGTTGTGGCTGACTACCGTCGAAAAGGCGATCGCACCGTTCATCACGCTGTCGGTCAAGGAGCACGCAGAGGACACCTGGACCAGCGGTGCCTTCGTCGGTGACCTCAGCAATGACGGAGTTGGGCTGTCCCCCTACCACGACTGGGACTCGCGGGTGTCACCCGAGCTCAAGGCAGAGGTCGAGCAACTCATGCAGGACATCAAAGACGGCGTTATCAAAGCCGACTTCACGCCTGTCGGTTACTGAGCCGAACAGGTATTCGCATCTCGAATGGGACCCCCATCATGGGGGTCCCATTCTTCTGGGCGAGATCGTCTCCGAAGTTGTAGGGTTCTGATTGAGTGACAGTGTGGAGGGTCGGTTGAGGCTCGAGCTGAAGGGCATCACTAAACAATTCCCGGGCGTTCTTGCCAACGACGACGTCCATCTGAGCGTCGGCGAGGGTGAGATCGTGGCTCTGCTCGGCGAGAACGGAGCAGGCAAGACAACTCTCATGAACATCCTCTACGGGCTCTACACGCCGACGTCCGGTGAGGTGCTCATCGACGACGAGCCGCTCGAGTTGCACTCGCCGAGCGATGCCATTGCCGCCGGAATCGGCATGGTCCACCAGCACTTCATGCTCGTTCCGGTGTTTACGGTCGCGGAAAACGTGATCCTTGGTGACGAGCCTACGAAGAGAGCCGGATGGCTGGACAAGCAGCGGGCGCGCAAGACGGTGCGTGATATCTCCGGCCGCTACCAGCTCGATGTCGACCCGGACGCGGTCATCGAGGATCTTCCGGTCGGCATTCAGCAACGGGTCGAGATCATCAAAGTGCTCGAACGCGAGGCGAGATTCGTCGTCTTCGACGAGCCGACGTCGGTGCTGACACCGGCGGAGGTCGAGGGTTTCTTCAACATCGTGAACGGACTGAAGAACGACGGCAAGGGGATCATCTTCATCAGTCACAAACTAGGTGAGGCACTGGAGATCGCCGATCGCATTGTCATCATGCGTCGCGGCAGGACCGTTGCCGAGGTGCTGCCCTCCGACGTCGACGAGGAGAAACTTGCGGAGCTGATGGTTGGGCGGCCCGTCGACCTCCGGGTACACAAGGAGGAGGCGAATCCGGGAGATGTCGTGCTCTCAGTTGAGCACCTCGTTGTTCTCGACGATCGCCATCAGCGCGCCGTCGATGGGCTTTCTTTGAAGGTCCACGCCGGAGAGATTGTGGGAATAGCGGGCGTGCAGGGGAACGGGCAGACGGAACTCGTCGAATCTCTGACGGGAATGCGGCCATCGCTCGGCGGCATCGTGCGGCTCAACGGCGAGGACATCACCACAGAATCGCCTCGCTCGATCCACAAACGAAACGTCGCCCACGTTCCCGAGGACCGCCAAAAGAGCGGCCTGGTTTTGTCGTTCACGGTAACCGAGAACATCGTGCTGGACACCTATTACGAGGCCCCCATCTCGAGGGGAATAGTCATGAATTGGAGCGCCGCCGAGGAGCGTGCTCTGCGGCTGGTTGAGGAATACGACGTGCGAACGCCGGGTGTCGATGTCGCAGTGTCGACGCTTTCAGGAGGCAACCAGCAGAAAGTCATCGTCGCGCGGGAGTTCGACCGTGATGTCGCCCTGGTGATTGCTTCCCAGCCGACACGCGGGATAGACGTCGGATCGATCGAATACATCCATTCTCGTATCGTCGAAGAGCGCGACAACAACGCCGCGGTACTCATAGTCTCTTCGGAACTGGATGAGATCACGGCCCTGTCCGATCGTGTTCTGGTTATGTACGACGGAAAGATCGCAGGCGAGTTCGACCCGTCGGCCTCGACTACGGAGATTGGACTGGCAATGCTGGGCAGCCAGGGAGAGGCGGGTGCACTGTGACCGATGGGGTAGCCCCACCCGGCCATGAGAGGCCGGAAGGAGATCCGGGGTGGTACTCACGAGTGACGGGTGTCGGGAGCTCGATCCGCCAGGCGACCGTCATCCCGGCGCTCGCCCTGCTCAGTGCCCTCATCATCGGTGCATTCATCATCGCGGTCACCGATGTCGACACCATCCGTATCTGGGGGGATGACCCCGGCGAAGCGTTCCGGCTCACCTTCAGCGGGATTGCAGATGCATACAAGGCTCTGTTCGTGGGCTCATTCGGATCCGTCCGGGCGATAACCGAGACGCTCTACGCCGCCACCCCCCTGATCTTCGCCGGACTGGCGGTTGCCGTCGGCTTTCAGGCCGGTTTGTTCAACATCGGCGCCAACGGTCAGATGCATATCGGTGGCATGGCCGCCCTCTGGATAGGGTTCAGTATTTCAGTTCCTGCGTTCGTCCATATTCCGGTGGCGCTGATTGCTGCCATCGTGGCCGGTGCGATCTGGGGCGGCATTGCCGGGCTCCTCAAGGCCCGGACCGGCGCGCATGAGGTCATCACTACCATCATGCTGAACTTCATCGCCCTGTACCTCGTGGACTACTGGCTGAAGTCGTCGGTGTTTCAGCAGCCGGGTCGGAACGACCCCATTTCCCAACCCGCGGCTGAATCGGCTCAGTTTCCTGCTCTCATCGGGAACTACCGGTTGAACATCGGGTTCCTACTCGCACTCGCTGCAGTTTGGTTCGTGTGGTGGCTGATGTATCGCTCGACGGTCGGTTATGAGTTCCGCGCCGTCGGTGCCAACCCCAGCGGAGGGAAATACGCAGGGATGAGCGTCGCCTGGATCTACGTTTCCGTCATGGCCGTCTCCGGTGGCCTGGGCGGCTTGGCCGGTGCGAATCAGATTCTCGGTTTGGAGCCGTACCGCGGCCTCTCCAACTTCGCCGGCACGATCGGCTTCGATGCGATCGCGTTGGCACTACTCGGCCGATCGCATCCGATCGGAGTGCTTCTGGCCGGATTGCTATTCGGCGCGCTACGCTCCGGCGGCCGTGAGATGCAAGGTGCAGCCGGCATTCCCATCGATCTCGTATTGGTTGTGCAAGCGCTGATCATTGTCTTCATCGCTGCGCCTGCGCTCGTGAGGGCCATATACAGGATCAAGACGCCCGATCAGGACGGCGGTGCGACGGTTTCGACTGGGTGGGGCGCATGACCGCCAACGCACAGGCAACAACCGTGGAGGTCAAGACGCGCGCAACGCCCGAGGAACGCCGGGCAACCGCGATCGGCGTAATCCTGGTGCTGCTCGGCGCGTTCGTGTTTTGGATCTTCGGGCTTGGCGTCGAATCCGGAGCTCGCTCCAACTTCAACCTCTCGTTGCCTGGTGAGCGATTCGAGAATCTCAGATGGGAGGTCAGCTCCCAATGGCTGTCCTTCGTCGTCGCGGCGATCCTGGCGTTTCTCGGCGGACTCGTCTTGCGTCGCTCTCAGGTCAAGCGAACCAACCTGGCTCTGGCTATCGGCCTCAGTCTCTTCGTGCTTGCCTTCCTGACTTGGGCGGCGGCAGATGGGTCATTCAGCCTGGTTGGAATGCTTCGCTCCTCTGTGCTGCTCTCGGTGCCGGTCACGTTGGGAGCACTCAGCGGTTTGATGTGCGAGCGGGTCGCCGTCATCAACATAGCGATCGAGGGCCAGTTGCTCACCGCCGCGTTCGTCGGGACGATCATGGGCTCGGCCTGGGGGATCTGGGCAGGTTTGATTGGGGCGATGGTCACCGGAGCGCTTCTGGGCGCGGTCCTCGCCGTGTTGGCGATTCGCTACCGCATAGACCAGATCATCGCCGGAGTGGTCATCAACATCTTCGCCCTGGGTCTGACTTCGTTCCTTGCTCGACGTGTGCTATCCGAGGCTCAGGAACTGAACTCTCCCGGTCGCTTCCCCTCGATCAAGATCCCCATTCTTGGCGACATACCGGTGGTCGGCTCACTCCTGTTCAACCACAACATGTTCGTCTACGTGACGTTCCTGCTGGTGATCGTGCTCCACTTTGGGTTGTTCTACACGCGCTGGGGCCTGCGATCGCGCTCGGTCGGCGAGCATCCCAAGGCTGCCGACACCGTGGGAATCGATGTATATCGCACCCGTTATCGCAACGTTATCTATGGAGGCGTGATCGCCGGCTTTGGCGGGGGGTTTCTCACCCTGGCTCAGGTGTCTCGTTTTGAGGAGAACCTGACGGCGGGTATCGGATTCATTGGACTCGCCGCCATGATTTTCGGGCGGTGGATGCCGCTGGGAGCTCTCGGAGCAGGTTTGGTGTTCGGGTTTGCCCGCGCTCTACAACAGAAGCTCGGAATCTTGGGTACACCAATTCCCTCGGAGTTTCTCTCGATGACGCCCTACATAGTCACGATCATCGTCGTCGCCGGAGTCGTCGGCAGGGCCCGTCCACCGGCGGCCGATGGCCAGCCCTATATCAAGGATTGAGCCGGAGTCGGCTCGTTGCGCTCAGCTACCGGGCTTCCCGTAGAACTCCAGCTCTGCCAGCGCCAGCTCCGAGAACGGTATTCCGACGTTCCCGGTGGCTGGGTCGGTATAGGCCTCGGCAGGAT